>CAILKC010000768.1 GCA_903834675.1 uncultured Victivallales bacterium
CGATGTTCGATGTTCGATGTTCGATGTTCGACGTTCGATGTTCGACGTTCGACGTTCGATGTTCGATGTTCGATGTTCGACGTTCGACGTTCGATGTTCGATGTTCGATGTTCGATGTTCTGTGTCATCCGTGCCCTCCGTGTCATCCGTGGTTAGCATTCCCGTGTTCTCTCCGCTTCAGAAACCCGGATTGACCACGGATGGCGCGGATTCCACGGAGGGTATGGCGAGTTCCAGCGTTTGGGTTGGGAGCCCCGCGGCCCACTTTCTTCGCAGCCGAGAACCCTGCCAAGACCGCAGCTATAGGCGTCTCTATAATCTGCAGGCGCAATTCCCCTCGGATTTCATCCTTCCGACAATTGGGTCATGCACCCCTGCCCGGCGCGGCGTTTGCATTGAGCCGATCGGTCTCCTAGAGTAGACGCCGCTCCCTGCTGGCCGCAGGGGACTTGCGCGTCGGCGCTGACGAATGATGCCGATAGCGCTCGGCGCCTGGGTGGGGCACGGCAAATCCAAGGGAAGGGATGAAACTGTGTTGAAGCCGCTACTAACCCGGTTGGCAGCACTCATCCGGGGCAACTCGCTGCCCTGTCTGGTCCTCTGCCGTAAGCCACTCATCCTGACCAGTTACTGGGAGGACTTCTTCCGCTCCAGGGAGCTCATCCTGCACACGTTCCGCCCGGAGTCCCGGCCGGTCTTTCTTTTCCAGTTCGGCTGGCACCGGGAAACGCCGGAACGCATTGCGGAGTTGGTCCGTGAGGTCCGGGCCTGCGCCGTGGACGCAGGCCGGGTCCGTTTCGTCTTCCTCTGCAATTCAGAAGTCGAGACGAGTCTGGTGCAGAACGCCGGTCTGGAAGGGCTCTACTGTCACCAGAATGCGTTTCTCGATGAACGGCGCTACCCCCTCCGCGCCCGGCCGAAGCGCTTCGATGCCATCTACATCGCCCGGATTACGCCCTTCAAACGCCACCCGTTGGCCAGCCAGATCCCGCACCTGAAGCTGATCGGTGGCTTCCACGCCCGCGAAAAGGCCTATGTCAATCAGACCATGCGGCTTCTGGAGCACGCCCGCTGGAAGCATGGCGTCCCCTCCAGCCGCATCTCCTGGGAGTGTGCCGAGGCGGCAACGGGGTTGTGCCTCTCTGCCGAGGAAGGTGGCATGTTCGTCAGTGCCGAGTACCTGTTGTCTGGCATACCCATCGTCACGACCGTAAACCTGGGCGGCCGTGCCGGGCTCTTTGATGAGCGCTACACCAGGACCGTCGTGGACACGCCGGAAGCGGTCCGCGAGGCGGTAGAGGAGCTGGCGGGCATGCGCTGTCGGCCCGAGGACATTCGCCAGGCGGTCATCGCCAAGATGGAGGTCCACCGGGATATCCTGCGCCAGCTCCTCGGTTCCCTGTATGCGGCGGAGGGCTGCAAATGGGATGGCATCAGCACTTGGCAGAAGCTCTTCGTGCATAAGCTGGGGATTCGCTGTTCGGTGGGTCTGCGGGACCAGTTCACGCGGGTGCTCAAACCCCACTGGCGCCTCTGAGAAGCCGCCGCGCCCCGCATTCCTTCACCCCCATGCTACCAAGTTTCTGCCGACGGCTCTGCGGCTGGTGGAGTGCGGCGGCAGAGACTCGCCGCAGCGAGTCGCCGACGCCGCTTTGGCTGACCCCTACAGCTCGGGCGACGCGCTCCAGCCAAAGCGGTGTCGCGGTCGCCTCTGGCGCCTTCTGCCACCGCACTCCATATCGCGACCGCGCCGGGGAACTTAGTCGCATTGGGCCGGCCGCCCCCCCGCCGCGCTAGGCCGCCGCCGCGGGCGCTGCCCGGCGCTCTGGGTTCACCAGGACGTACAGCACCGGTAGGACGACCAGGGTCAGCGCCAGCGAGGTGACCATGCCGCCGAAGATTACGGCCACCAGCGGCTTCTGAATCTCGCTGCCCGGCCCCGTCGAGAGTAGCATCGGCACCAGCCCCAGCAGCACCGCCAGCGAGGTCATCATCAGGGGGCGCACCCGCAACCGGCAGGCCTCCAGCACGGCCTCACGGACGCCCATACCGCCCGCCCGAAGCTGTTCGAAGAAGCTCACCAGAATCAGGCCGCTGGCCACGTCCGCGCCGAACAGCGGGATGAAGCCGATGGCTGCCGAGACACTCAGGTTGATCCCGAACAGGTAGAGAGCCAGGATGCCACCGACCATGGCCGAAGACAGGTTGGTCATCACCAGCAGTGCCGGCGTAATCGCCCCCAGAGAGCTGAACAGCAGGATGAAGATCAGCAGGATGGCGATGGGCACCACAATCATCAGGCGTGCCATGGCGCGCTGCTGGTTCTCGAACTGCCCGCCCCAGGACAGGCGATACCCGGTCGGCAAGCCCCGCTCGATAGCCGCCAGCTTCTCCTGGGCCTCGGCCACGAATGAGCCGATGTCCCGGCCGCGCACATTGCACTCCACCACCAGGCGGCGCATGGAGTCTTCCCGACTGATCTGCGCCGGCACCTGGACCTCGCACACCGTGGCCAGCTCCGAAAGCGGCACATTGTAGCCCGCCGGCGAGGGCACCAGGAGCGCTTGGATGTGAGCGACATCGCGGCGGGCGTCCTCGGGGTAACGCACCACGACCGCGAACTGGCGCTGGCCTTCGTAAGCGAGGGTTGCCTCCTTGCCGCCGATGGCGGTTTCCACCAGCAGGTTGATGTCGGCGGCATTGATCTTGTGCCGGGCCATGGCCTCACGGTTGTGCTGAATCTCGATCTGCGAGAATCCGGAGACCTGTTCGATCTTGACGTCGACCGCCCCGGGAATCGCGGCCAGGACCGGCGCCACCGCCTCGCCGGTAGCGCGCAACCGGTCGAGATCATCGCCGAACACCTTGATGGCGATATCGGACTTGATGCCGCTGATCAGTTCGTTGACGCGCAGGGCGATCGGTTGCGAGAACGCCGGACGCAGGCCGGGGATGGAGGCCAGTTCCAGGCCGATCTCGCGTACCAGCGTCGCCTTGGTCAGCCCCTTGGTCCACTCGCGCTTGGGCTTGAGCATGATGAGCAGGTCGCTCTGCTCGGGGCCCATCGGGTCCTCGGAGATCTCGGCACGCCCGGTCTTCGAGACCACCGAGATGACCTCCGGAAAGCGTGCCAGGAGCCGTTTCTCGAGTTCGGTGCATTGCACGGCCGAGCCCTCGACGTTGGCGGTGGGCAGGCGGACGACGTTGATGGCCAACGCGCCTTCCTCGAGGGGCGGTAGGAACTCCGTACCGATCTTGGGCAGCACCGAGAATGCCGCCACCATGGCCAGCGCGGTGATCCCCACCGTGATCCAGCGCCCACGCAGCGCCAGCCTGAGGATCGGCATGTACACCGCCTGAATCGAGCGCACCAGCGGATTGCCCCTCTCGCGCTCGGGCAGGCGACGCACCAGCAGCGCTCCCAGGGCGGGAATGAGCGTCAGGGTGATCAGCAGCGACCCGAGCAGGGCGAAGATCATGGTCAGGGCCAGCGGTTTGAACATCTTGCCCTCCGTCGACTGCAAGGAGAACAGCGGCAGACAGACGATGATGATGATGAGGAAGGCAAAGGTGACCGGCCGGACGACCTCGCGTGCCGCTTCGTAGGCGATCTCCAAGCGCGACAGGCTCGAGGACGCTTTCTCGCGCATGTGCCGGGCGATATTCTCCGTGATCACGATGGCGCCATCAACGACCATGCCAATCGCGATGGAAAGCCCCCCCAGGCTCATCAGGTTCGCCGTGACCCCCTGCCAGCCCATCAGCAGGAACGTGGCGGCGGCAGTTAGGGGCAGTAACGAAGCCACGATCAAGGCCGCCCGCAGGTCCCAGAGGATGAGGAACAGGATCGCTACGATCAGGATGGCGCCTTCCGCGATGGCGCGCGATACCGTCGTGATGCAGGCCTTGATCAGGTCCGTGCGGTCGTAGAAGGGCGTGATCCTCACCCCCGGGGGCAGCGTCTTCTGGATTTCCGGGATGGTGGCCCGCACGCGGTCGACGACGTCTTTGGAGTTAGCCCCCTTGAGCATGATGGCCATGCCGATCACGGCCTCGCCCCGGCCATCCTTGGTGACCACGCCGTTGCGGGCCTGGTGTCCGAGGCGGACATCCGCCACGTCCCCGAGGGTGACCGGCGCGCCATCCTGGGCCTTGAGCACGATGCGCTCGATGTCGCGAAGGTCGCGGATCAGCCCCTTCGACACCACGTTCATCTGCTCCCAGCCCTGCACGATAAAGCCGCCGCTGGCGTTGGCGTTGTTCTTCTCCAAGGCCTCCAGAACCTCGGCCAGCGAGATGCCATACTTCAGCAGCAGCGCGGGTCTGGGCACGACGTGGAACTGTTTGACCATGCCGCCAAAGCTGTTGACCTCGTTGACGCCGGACAGACGCCGGAGCTGCGGCGAGATCACCCAGTTCTGCAGGGTGCGCAGGCCGGTGAGATCGTACTCGCTGGCCGCGAGCTCCGCGCCACAGGTTGCACAGACGCCCGCCAGGCGCGACCATACCGCCGGGTGCTGCGCACAGGTAAAGCCGGACTCCAGCGCGTACTGGTAAATCTCGCCCAGACCGGTGGAGAGCGGCCCCATCTCCGGCTCGATCCCGGCTGGCAGTCTCCCCTGGGCTTGGGCCAGACGCTCGAAAACGACCTGCCGCGCAAAGTAGATGTCCACCTCATCCTCGAAGATGACGATCACCTGCGCCAGCCCGGACTTGGACACGCTGCGGACCTGCTTGACCCCAGGCAGGCCGCCCATCTCGATCTCGATCGGCGTCGTGATCAG
>CAILKC010000769.1 GCA_903834675.1 uncultured Victivallales bacterium
CCTCGACGCCATGGTCATGTTCCCGCAGGGCCACGGCGACGCCTGGGGCCATTACCTCACCGCCATCACCACCTACTACAAACTCCTGCGCCATCCGAACTATGGCTGGAGCCCCCAGGCCGAGGCGGTGCTGGTCGCCGGTTCGCCGGTCCAGGTCGACTACCTCGACGAGCGCAAGTTCGCCCTGGCCGCCGCTGCCAAGGCCAAAACCGGCGCGGAGGTGGTGAACCTGACCTACCGCAGTGCCTATGTCGAGGACCCGGCCGGTCAGTGGCAAGGCTATAAGGACTCGACCAGCAGCCGCGGCTGGGGCGTCGACGAGTGGGCCCGCCGCGCCGGCCAGGGCGCCTACTTCGACTGGCTGGTGGGCAACGCCATCCTGCCGGCCACCGACCCGAACCCGGCACACACCGGCATCCAGAAGGTCGACCGCACGACCGTGCTGGAACTCAGCGAGATTGTCGCCGCCTACGGCGAGGTCGCCGCCCAGGTCGACAAGGGCGACCGCGGCCTCAGCCCGCTCGGCCTGGTCAAAGGGGTGGTGCCGTTCGACATCGATCCGGCGCTGCTCGCCGACGGCAAGACGCACTTCGAACAGATCTACGACCGGGCGGTCGAGGCTCTGAACAACGCGGTCACCATGTTCGACTACGCCAACCAGTCCGCCCAGATGCTGCGCCGCAACCAGGACAGCCTGGCCGAGATGCAGAAGAATGTGAGCGACCAGGAACGCGATTACGTCAACCGCCTGATCGAGATCTTCGGCTACCCGTACTCCGACGACATGGGGCCGGGCAAGACCTATCCGGCCGGGTTCAGCGGCCCCGACCTCTACCACTACATGTATATCGACAGCACCGAGTTGACCGGCAGCGCGGCACCGAGCAAGGGCGCAAAGGAGATCAAGGGCTACTTCAAGAAGATGGCCGATGGCAACTGGACCATTCAGCAGTCGGGGTCGACGGTCACGGAGGCTGATTTCGATCCGAACAGCGACGGCATCGCCGAGATCACGTACTCCGTTTCGAGCACCGGCTTTGGCGCCGTCAAGCCCGCCACCTGGACCGGCAAGCGCCGGGCGCCCGGCGCACTGCAGCGGATCCTCTCCGACTTCTACCAGGCCCGGGCCCGCTTCCAGAAGGCCCAACGCAACTACGAGAACCTGATCTGGGCGATCGGGGATCAGGTGAGCGGCATCCAGAGCACCAAGGATTCCCTGGACGAGAATATCAGCATCATGCAGAAGCACAAGAACGCGGTCAGCGGCATGAACGGGGTCATGATCTGCCTGCAGGCGGCTGGCCTGGCGTTCCGCTCGGCGGGTACGTTCACCGACAATACGGGTGACGCCGCGACCGAATCCATCCCCAAAGTCGTGGGCTTGGCGACTGACGTGACCGCGCCCATCCGCGGCACCATCAAGGCCGTCTCGAATACGGTGAGCGATGTAATGAACACCATGGCCGATGTCACCGACACCGCCCAGAACATCATCGAATTCGGCAAGGAAATCGCCCAGCAGCAGACCTCGATCGATCTGCAGACCAACAGCAGCAACTTCGCGGTGCAGCAGCAGGTCTGGCAACTCGAGGCGAAGATCCGGGAGGAACCCGGATTGCGGCTCGAGTGCTACAATCTGAAGGAGGCTCTGTCCCAGGTTCAAGGCAACTACCTGGCCAAACTCGCCGAGGGTGAACGGGTCGTCGAGGAACTGGTTGCCTTCCGCCAGCGCACCGCCGGCACGGTCCAGGAATACCGTTACCAGGACATGGCGTTCCGCGTCTTCCGCAACGACGCGATCCAGACGGACCGGGCCCAGTTCGACCTGGCCGCCCGGTACGCCTACCTGGCCGCCACGGCCTACGACTACGAAACCAACATGCTCTACGATGCCGGCGCCGCCGGCCA
>CAILKC010000770.1 GCA_903834675.1 uncultured Victivallales bacterium
GCGGGCGAGCAGCTCGGCGAGGCCACGCCAGTCCTTGGCTTCCTTGAGCATCTCCTCCTGGACGATCCACGGCAGCTCGTAGAGGGGTGAGAGCGACAGGCTGCGTTCGGCGGTCTGGCGGGCGCCGGCGAGGTAGCCGAGTTTCCAGAGGACGAAGGCGAGGCGCCCGAGGCGGGCCGCGTCGCTGAAGTCGCGATCGCGCAGGGCGCGGTCGCAGAGGAAGCCCAGTTCATGGTCGGACATGAACTGGTTGGTCTGGGCGTTGAGAGCGTAGCCGGTGGCGAGTTTGTCATAGGTATAGCGGCCTACGTCCATCTCCCACCTCTCGGCGCTTTTCATGTACCCGTACCACGCATGGCCGCCGCGGCGGCCTTCGCCCACGAACAGCAGGGCTGGCACGCCGTAGGCGCGGGCGCAGAGCGTGGCGTAGTAGGCCTGGTCCGTGCAGATGCCGCCGCGTTCCTTGATGGACTTCAGGGTGTAGGGGCCGTAGGGCCACTGGTACGCTTCGCGGGAGATCCGCGGCTCGTCGTAACGGATATCGGAGAACGTGCGTTCCAGGGTGGTGGAACGGACGTTTTGGCGCACCCACTCCAGCTCGGAGAGCGGCACGGGCGTGTCCACCACACTGGTGAGAGCCGCCACCGAGAGCCTGGCATAGGGAATGCCGGCGCGCTTTGAGGCGTAGAGGTCGCGGAAATAGTCGTAGCGTCGGGAGATGGGCTCAGCGAAGGGCAACTGGCCGTCGCCCATCTGGGGGTGCGGCTGCGGCCGGGGCTCGTCCCAGACCAGCGCCAGGGCCAGGATCAGTCGGCGATAATCGTCGCGGCCTTTGGGATCGTGATCGAACAGGGTTTCCACGATGCGGTAAACCGCGGGCCGGTCATCCTGAGGCGAGATCATGTCCAGGAAGGCTCGCAGCCGGTTCTCTGAGCCAAAGAGCCACTCCGCGACGTCGCGCCGGAAGGTGACATCGGCGCCGAGTTCGTGCGTGTCGGCCATGAGCAGGAAGGCGTCGGACACGTGCAGCAGGGCCGCCAGTTCGCCCTCTGTAGGCGCGTCCTGCTTCGACTTGAGGGCTCTGGCAAAGACGAGCATAAGGGCGTCGAGGCCCTCGGGCAGGCGCTTGGCGGCCAGCGCCTCGATGGCCAGTTCGCGGTAGAGCCCCTGGACTCCCGTCGCCCCGGGATCCGCCAGTATGCGCTCGCGCCGCGTCGCCAGGCGATCCTCGGCGCCCAGCGCCGACCCGAGGCCCAGGACCATGACGGCCAGGAGCCCCAGCATGTGCATTGCCCGCCTCATCGTGCCCTGCCCTTCGCCATCCGCGCGGGGTCGTAAACCACCAGGTCGAACCCGCACACTGTAGCGCTGGCTGTCGCGAGCGTACAGGCAGCCGACGTCGGCAGCGGGGCGGTTTCAAGAAACGACCGCCGTCGTCCCGTCGGCAGTGAAAGCGGCGTCGACGGGCCGCGGACGCGGCCCTCTGCCGCACGCAGTCCATATCGCGCGTCGGCCAGGAGGAGTGCGCGTGGCAAGGTCGCGTGGCGGTGACCGCGACACCGTTTTGGCTTGGCGCCTGTGCCATGCCTGACGGAGTTGCGACGCCCGGCCCGGTTTCTCGAAACCGCCCGGCGTCGGCATTGCGGTGGCGGCTCAGGGGGTCTTGAGCAGCAGCCGGCCGGCATTCCAGACCTGCCAATTGGGGCCAGCGCAACCCGACCAGACGATCCACTGGTCGTTGTCGCTGAGTTTGGTAGCGGCTGGCAGGCGCGGATTTCCCCCCAGCTTATGGACCCCGATGTTGAGGTTGCAGGAAGCGGTCTGGTCCGGGTCGAGGCAGAGCAGGGCGATGGGGATGCGCCACTCGGCGGTCCATTGGCCCTTGTCGGGAACCGTGGCGCTGTACTGCACGGCCTGCCGGAGCCGGTTGGCCTGCGCTGGGGGCAGTTCGTCGATGCTGATGCTGTCGAAGTTGCCTTGGAAGTCGCCCAGGAGGTAGAAGAGTGGGCCGTGCGGCTTCTCGTCGAGCCACCAGCCGCCCGTGCCGACGCCGGACTTGCCCTCGATGATGATCTCAGCCATATCGCGGGCCCACCACGACTCGGCCATCTGCAACGGCGTGTTCGGGTTCACCTCGTGCAGCAGCGCCAGGTAGAGGAAGTCGTGATCGCGCTGGACCCAGACGTAGCTGGGCAGCGACTTGCCCGGGACGTCCTCGGGATTCCGGAGCAGCGCGATGGCGTCCTTGCGGTCCAGTCCGCCCCACTCGGCCGGGGTGAGCGTCCCATCGATGGTGATCGGCGCTTGCCGTGAGCGCACTTGGCAGACGGGGTGGTCCTTTTGCAGATGGCGGGCGCTGACCAGGAGGTTCTCGTGGTTGCCGGCCGGATGCAGCACCGGCCAGGTGGCGCGCAGTTCGTCCTGGTAGAGCCCGATGCGCTCCAGCGGCAGGGGTTCGAAGCCGTCAGCCACCACCACCGGCGCCGCCGGCCGCAGGTTGAAATCGCTGCCCGGCGCATTCTTGAAGCCGGGGTCCCGGCCGCGCCAGTTGTGCTCGATGCGGCTGAGGTCGTGCGTCTTCTGCGCCCCTCCCAGGAACTGCCCACACTGCACGGCGAGGTTGCGCGCGATGACGTTGCCCGTCAGGAAGGCAGTCATATCCTTGGCCTGTTTGGGATACTGCCGCAGGTGCGGATAGCGCAGGCTCCAGGGCGGCTGATCCACCTTCATCTCCTCGAGGTAGCGATCGAGGGCGAAGCCCGGCGCCGTGTTGGCCTTCTCGTAGACCCAGGAGCGGTCGGCCAGGTCGATGCCCAGGGAGCAATCCTGGAAGACGTTGTTCTCCACGGTGTTATCCGGCCCGCCGGAGAAGAAGACGCCGCTCTTGGTGTAGCAGCGCTGGAAGAAATTGCCGTAGAGAGTGATATCGCCATTCATGTGGTCGACATGGAGGGCATGTCGGCCGGTGTAGGCAAAGGAGCTGTAGGTCTCGTTCCAGGGCAGGTCATGCCAGTAGTTGAAGCGCACCAGTTGGCCGCGTTCGCCGAGGACGCGGCGGTCGCCGTACATGTAGTAGGAGCCCATTTCGCCGGCCTCGTGGCAGGTGTCGTGGATTTCGGTGTACTCCAGGATGTGGTCGTTCTCCGTCACTAGGAAGGCCTGTTGGGGGCCGTCATGGATCAAGCAGTGCGAGACGCGGGTGCCGACGCCGGCCTGGATCACGCCGGCCTGGTAGCCGGAGCGGTTCCAACGGTCGAAGTGATGGATGTGGCAGTTCTCGACCCGATGCCCCGAGGGCGTCAGGGTCTTGACCTCGCCGCCGCGCAGGCTGACGCCGCCGTCCCCGGGGTACTCGATATCGCAGCCGACGAGGACATGGTCACGGCCGCCCTCAATGCGTACCCCGGTCACGCCGACGTTGCGGATCACGCATCCCGCCAGGATGACATCTTCACCCCCACTGATGACGGCGCCGTGCAGCCGCCCCGCCTCCAGGGTCAGGCCCCGGAAGGCGAGGTGGGACGCCGCGGTCACGGCGAGCAGGGGCGACTCCAGCAGCGACACCACGACCTCGCCCGCCTGCGGCGGTTCCGGCGGCCAGAAAAAGAGCATGCTGCTGGGCTTGTCCACGTACCACTCGCCGGGCGCATCCAGCTCGCAGAGCAGATTGACGGCGTAGTAGGGCGCCCCCTGGATGAAGCCACCATACGGCGGCAGCGGTGCCTGGACCCGCAGGATCTTCTTGTCCGGCTCGATGGAGGCCACTTTCAGGTACGTCGCGGCATACATCCGGGTCCAGTAGCCGAGCAGGCAGACCTCCGGCTCCTCGCTCCAGGTTGCGTGGCGCGGATCGCCGTAGATGAAACCGTTGGTCTGATCGATAGCCTTGCCCACGAAGTCGCCCATCTTCTCGCCGATGACATCCTTGACCGTGGTGAAGCGTTCGGTCAGCTTCATGGTCTCGTTGGGCCACTGCGCCAGGGGCATGGGCCGATTCTTGAAGAACAGCTCCAAGTGCGCCGGTTTGTCCGCGGGTGAGCCGTAGCCGCGGCGGTGGAAGGTGCCCAGCTCCGTGATCCCGGCAGCCTTCAGGTCCGCCTGCAGGATGTGAGGTTGCGCCGCGGCGGGGATGCGCTTCAGGCCCAGGGGATGGGTCAAGGGTGCGAAGTCGGTCACGGCCCGTCCCCCGCGCAGGATCGCGGTGGCGCCGGGCGCGGCACGGTACAGGATTGGGGCGCTGGCGGTCCCCGAGTCCTCAGCCCCCAGGGTGAAGCTCTGGGTGCGCGGGTAGACGCCGGCCGCCAGCACTACGGCCACGCCGCCATCGGGCAGCGGCCCCGCGGCCTTCAGGGCGCGCAGCGCGTCGCGGGACCGTTCCAGCGTCTGGAAGGGTCGCTGCTGAGTCCCCGGGTTGGCGTCGTCGCCGGTCGGCGCCAGGTAGAAGGCCGGTTGCGGGCGCGCCAGCCGCTCGATGCGACGGGCCCGCAGATCGCGGAAGGGCTCCCCCTCGGCTAGGCCGTCGACATCCGCCAGCCGATCGAGCGCTTCGACGCGGTAGTGTTCGTGCTTACCGGTGAAGGCGGCGCGGAGCGCTTCGTACTCGCCGCGGGCCTCGCCATAGCGGCGCTGGTCACGCAGGGCATCAGCCTTGGCGAATTGGGCCCGGGCCCGATAGTGTGGCGGGGCGTCGGCAGGGTCGGCCAGACGCCCGTACTCCAGGCGGGCCTCGTCGTAGCGCTGCTCGCGCCGGAAGCTGTCGGCGAGGTTGAGTCGGGCAAGGCTACGCACGTTGTCGAGGATCGCGCGGTTGTCGTCATCCACCACAACCTCGAGCAGCCGCAGGTTACGCTCCCTTAGCGCCGCCTCTGTCTCGGGTTTACCGTCCGGGGCCAGCGTGCTGGCTTCGGCGAGTTGCTGACTCAGCCGGGCGGTCAGCTCGGAGAGGGGGTCTCCAAGCCGCCGGATCAGGTCATCGGGAAGCACTTCAGCGAAGAAGCCCAGTTCGGCGAGGTCGAAGTCCAGCACCCCGACCCCGTAGCCGCATTCGCCGAGGCGCAGTTGGTTGGGGCCGACCTTGGGGGCCGTGTAGGGTATGGCAGCCGCGCCTTCGGCCTGGAGGTTGCCATCCACATGGAGCCGAAGTCGTTGGCCGTCCCAGGTGGCTGCCACGTGGTGCCAGGCGCCGGAGCGCAGGCAACCTGGCGCCGAAACGAACGTGCGGCTATCGTCGGCGGCGCTGCCGAGGCCGAGGGAGAGGGTCCCGGAACCCGGCGTCACCACGATGCGCCAGCCGTCGTACCAGCCGCTGCCCACGGCCATGACCCCGCCGTTGTCGCGTTTGTAGCCCTCGCGATCCACCTTCTCCCAATCGCGAACGCGGATCCAGAAGCAGACCGTCGAGCCCGTGGCGGACAGATTCCGCGGTTCGCCCTTGAGCATGCCGTGGACCACGTGGATGGCCGACTGCTCGTCCCAGCGCCCCTTGGCGGGCTCGAGCACCCCGGCCTGCGGACCGGGGTCGAAAACAAGCCCTTCCTTGGCCACGTCGACGAACGTGTGCCAGCGTTCCAGGCTCGGACGCGCGCTGGCCTCCCGCCGCGCTGCCTCTCGCAAGGCCCGCGCATCCAAGCGCGACTCCGCGGCTGGGGCGGCCGAGGTCATGGCAAGGCACACTGCGATCCCCGCAACGTACGGAATCTGCCGTGAGGTCATGGCACGGAACCCTCCTCGAAGCTTCAGATCTGCGAGCCGGGCAGGGGCCGGAGAACCAGATTCGTGATGCGGGAGACTGTCTCGGCGTAGCGCGGGTCGATCTTCAGCTTCTCCCACTCGGGATGCTTGATGAACGCCGCCCAGGCCGCCTCTTGCGCGGCGGGGTTCTCGAAGCCGACCATATAGGTGAGATTCGGCAGCAGGGTGCCGGCGATGGACTGGCCAAAAAAGACCGGGTTCACGCCCAGCCGCCGGAACAGGGCGATCTCGCCGCCCTCATTGAACATCGCGATCTTGCGCAGGGCCCGTTCGTCGTTGTGACTCTCGTAGATGCGCAATTGCAGCACGCGGTCCGCGGCGAGCGTCGGCACCTCGATCTTGGGGCACTCGGTGAAGCCGAGCATGAGCTGGGTCTCGAAGCGCTCGTAGACCGGGTCGCTCATCGGCGTCCCCAGCACGGCCTGGAGCCGCGGCGCGAGCACGGTATCCGCCTCCAGCCGCGCCGGTAGAGCCAGGGCCGAGGCCAGATCGGCGTGCGGCATCAGCACATAGAGCTTCAACTCGTCGGCAGCGAGGCCGAGCTTGGGATTGTCGGCAGCGAACAGCCGAAACACGCCCACGGGGGTCACGCCGGCGCGGTTGAGCCCGGGCACGTAGGCTTGCGCCAACAGCTCGGCAAAGGTCTGCAGTTTCGCCGCGGAGGCGAAACGATACGTGCGCAGCTCGAGCACCTGCCGCTGGGCCGGTGCCGCCGCCGTCCGTGCCGCGCCTGCCAGGGTCACCGCCGCTGTCAATGTGGCCATCATCAGACTCCTGTGATTCATCGTTCACCTGTTGTCGGGAGTTCTCGCCGGACCTGCTCCGGCAGCCTCGTGACCACTGTAGCGCCGCCGAACTCACCTGACGACCCCGGCCCCAGGGCAGGGGCGCAGGTCAGTTCGGTAGGGGTTTCTGTTTCGATCGTCTCCGCGTCCGGCGAGCAGAACGGGTCACGTGACTCTTGGGGGAGACTTCCGGCGGGACGTGTCGCGAATGCCAGAGGCCGCGGAGCGCTGAAAGCGCGGCCATTCCTCAGCCCAGGGCACCGCCCTGGGAATGGAATCCAAAACGAGATTGAGCCCTGCAGGGGCGGCATACCGACAGTCCA
>CAILKC010000771.1 GCA_903834675.1 uncultured Victivallales bacterium
CGTCGCGGTGGGGGGACGGTCGAGCCGAGCGCTCCTCCAAGCCTGGCGCGAGGCGGTTTCGAGATCACGTCCCTGTCGGTCTCTTCCGCCCGCAGGGCGTGTAGGTCGGCGGGCCGTCATGCCTGAGGGCAGGACTTCCGCCGTCTCGGGTCGGGGCTGCTGGGGGACGGTCGAGCCGAGCGCTGCTCCACGCCTGGCGCCCGCCTGGCGCGAGGCGGATTAGAGATGCCGTCCGCAAGCCACTTTACGTGGTTCAGCCAGGCACGATCCCGACCCCGATTTCTTCACAGGGTCTGAGTCGTCACCACCTACGGAACTGACATGCGTCCGGGCCGGGAGAGCAGGCGGGGGTGTATCATGGCCCCCAGGCAGGCAAGTATGGCGCCAGGACTATGGATCCATTTCCCTAGATAGCGGGAGGCGGTTGCCGCATTGCCCCTGGCACCGGGGCGATGGCGCGCAGGATGTCAGCGCGCGCAAAGGGCTTGGCGATAAAGGCCGAGATCAATCCGGAGCGGATGGCGTCGGTGATGATCGGGTCGTCCTGGTAGTAGTAACCCGAGACGATAACGATGCGGATACCCGGGATGACCTCATGGAGCCACCGAGCCAAGTCGAGGCCATCGTCAGTCCCCAACTTGGCGTCCAGGAAAGCCAGGCGGAAGGGCTGGCGCTTCGCCAAGGCGATGGCCTGTTTGGCGTCGGGCGCCGTCTGACAGACCGCGCCGACGCTCCGCAAGACCCGCGCCAGGGCCCAGCACATGTCGGCCTCGTCATCGACGACCAGGAACTGATCACTGCCGTTGTCCACGGGCCATCCTTACTCGTCGCACACAGGCAGCTTGATCGTAAAGGTGCTGCCTCTGCCTTCGACGCTCGCCACCTCGATGCTGCCACCGTGCTGTTTCGCGATGGAGTAACAGATGGACAGGCCCAGCCCCGTCCCCGAACCGGTCGTCGAGGTCGTATAGAACGGATCGAAGATCCTTTCGATATCCCGTTCTGCTATGCCGCAACCGGTGTCCGCAACCCGGACTTTGATGCTGCCGGCGACCAAGCGCAGGCCGACCTCGAGGATGCCGCCGGTGGGCATCGCCGTCATGGCGTTCAGGAAGAGATTCATCAGGAGTTGCTGCAGCAACACCGGCGCGCCCCGCACCATGGCATGGTCCACCGCCAGAGAGACCTTCGTCTCGATCCTCTGAAGCTCGGCGTGATGAGCCACCAGGGCCAAGGTCTCCCGAATCACGGTGACCAGATCGACGGAACCGGTTCGGGCCTCGACGGTAGGGCGCGAGTAGCGAAGGAGATTCTCGATGATCGCCGAGGCGCGTTGAACCCCTCGGTAGATCTTGCCCGCACACTCCTGGCGGAACTCCGGCGTGCAGTTCTCTTCCAGCAGGAACTCGGCGGCCGACGAACAGACGGCCAGGGGGTTCCTGATCTCGTGGGCGATGCCACCCGCCATGACCCCAAGAGCCGCCAGCTTCTGGGATTGGATCATTTCCGACTCGAACTTACGCCTCTCCGTCAGATCCCGGCCCATGGCCACGACACCCACGATCTGACCCGAGCGGTCCGACAGCGGCGAAAAGACCCACGAGACGAGGAGGACCGCGGAGTGCTTGGTGGTGAGGGGGCATTCCTCGACCTGGGAAGAGTAGTGCTTGTCGACGCGACTGAGGCTCGCCTGGATGTCTTCCCGATACTCGCTGGTGCAGAACTCGGCTAACCCGCGTCCCCGCGCCTCCGCAGCGGAGTACCCCAAGAGCCTCTCGGCCGCCGCGTTCCACGTCAGTATCCGGCCCAGTCTATCGGTCGAGATAACCAGATCGCTGGCGCTGTCCACGATGCTTGCCAGGTGCCGTTCGACCCGCCGTACCTCATCACTCAGCCGCACCTGCTCGGTGACGTCATCCATGAGCAGGAGGACCGCTTCCGTCTCTCCCTGCCAGACGAACGGGATGAGGCTGTAGTAGTAGATGCGGATGGGCACCCCCGGAGCCCGATAGGTCATCCGCTCGCCCTTGGTCGCCTGGTTGGTTTCAAAGACGCGCTGCACCCGCCTGGCAATATCCATCTGCTCCAGGATCACGGCGGGAAGCGCCTCGTCAAGCCGGTGCCCAACCGTCGCCTGCTGAGTTCTCTGGCTCTTTTCCAGAAAATTGCGGTTTGCCGATAGGATGCGTAGGTTCTGGGCAATCAGGAGAACGGACGATGGAATGGCATCCAGGAGCATGGTATAGAGATGCTGGTAGCGCGAAGCCGCCGCGGCGCCTGCCAGATCCAAGGAACTTTCGCTCATCGAGGCTCTCCCCTCATGGTTCAGCTTCAGGGCTTGCTCCGACCCCTGGCGAGGGATCGGGAGTGACGAAATTGTAGGGCGGCCACGGACCGCTGAGGAGGGTCTTGGGGCCGGCCATCTCAACCAGCCGCCGAAAGGTCTCCCTGAACCGGTCGACCCGGTCTCTGGAAATCAGATAGTAGAGAGACAGGACCACACACCCCTCGCGCGTCGCCGTCTCGGTTCGGTGCTTAGCATACAGGCCCGAGAAAGCCCGATTGTAGCGATCCAGAAGAGCCTGGTGCTGCCTGGCGTTCTCATCCCGTCCCTGGTAATAGGCCTTGCGCCGGGCGAGATAGTGGCTGCCGTCTACCGGCGGCGCCTCCTCCTGCGGCGGCGCCACGGCCGCGGGAAGCAGGACTCGGATCCCCATCTCCACCTGCCCCTCCAGATCCGTCAGCAACGCCTCATAGCGAAGCTTGCCCTCCGCCAGGAGGCGCTGCACCGCCGACAGGCTCTCCCGCACCGCACCGTAGCGCATGGGAACCACCGCCTGCGTGCGATGAAGATGCTCCACTACTCGGCTGTAGACGAGAAGCTCCGCCACCGGCGGCGCGCTGTCGACGGCAGACACCTCCGACACCGCGGCGGCCAAGCCGGGAGCGCTGACGAAGGATACCGCCGCGCCCGCCACCCCCGACAGCGGCGGCCCATTCACCACCGGCGCTTTCATGATGCCATAGACAAGGTAGGCCATACACCCTTGAGGCTCCTGCAGAACCCTCGGCTCACCGCTATCCCGCCTGGAGCCGGCGGTCCGCTCGGGCTTAGCCCGGGCTTCCTCACACCCTTGCTGCTCTTGCAGACCCCTCGGCTCACCGCTATCTCGCCTGGAGCCGGCGGTCCGCTCGGGCGTAGCCCGGGCTTCCGCCGTATCTGGGGTACCGCGAACCAGCCCGGAACGGGCGATGGCAGCGCGGACTCCAGGGCCAGCCGCTGGTTTTGCAGGAGCCTCCCTTATTCCGGCGTGTCCAAAACGGGCGTAAAGTGGTAGGGAGGCCAGGGGCCGGAAGCCTCCAGATGAAGCCCCACGGAGGCGTGGCTGGCATTCCACTCAACCACCAGGCGCTGCAGGCTCTCGACCGCACTCGCGCGCACCAGCAGCGCGGCATGGAAGAACATCTCGTCGGCCCGCCCAGTCAATTCCTGCGACAGCAGACGGCCGACGCTGGACGCCGAGCAGACGCCCTCGCAGCACCTGGCGATGTCGTCCGTCATGCCCTTGAGCCAGAACGCCATCTCCCGCTCCACCAGGCCTTTGATCTTCTGCTCCTCAAAATAGCGCTTGCCCGGGGTCAGCCTGGCCAACTGCTCACCGGCCGCCGCCACGTGCTCGGCCTGGATGCGCGACCTGGCCTCGGGCAGGTCCACATAGGCCTTGAGGGTCCATTCCTCCTGCCCAGCCGTAGCCTGAAAGAATCCCGTCAAGGCGTCCCGATGCCGTTCCAGCACTGACGCCAAGGCGGCCGAAGACGAGAAAACACTGCCAAAACGCACCGGCAGCACGGGCGCCTGCCGCAGAATCCCCAGGATGACCTCTTCATGGCGCAAGGCCCGGGGCGCCACCCAGGCCAGGTCCGCCAGGCGCTCACGAGACTCTGGCCCGCGAAAGTCCTCCAGCGACACCTCGGAGACGATGGCAACCACGCCGACGCTGGGCTCAGCCCGGAGCGGACAGGCTGGGTCCATTCCCATCCCGGCGATTTCCAGAAGCGGATTCGTCGGCGTCAGACAGAACAGGTAGATCCCATGGCTCATCCCGGCCCCCTGCGCACGTCCGCTACGGCGGCGTCCACATCCTGGCACGAAATCACAATCTCCGCCTCGCCGACCGCGCCCGTCTCCAGGCCCTTCACCGCCCGGCGCACCGCCGTCATGGCAGCCTGGCGCGCCACCGCGGCAATGTCGGCGCCGCTGAACCCCTCGGTCTTGGCGGCCAGCGCCGCGCAATCAATCCCCGCCGACATGGGCTTCTGGCGCAGATGGACCGCAAAGATGTCCTCCCGGTCCGCCTGCTCAGGCAACTGCATCTCCACGATCTCGTCGAAACGCCCGGGCCTGAGAACCGCGGCGTCCAGCATGTCCAGGCGGTTGGTCGCCCCCAGGACAAGCACCCCCCGGAGTTCGTCAATCCCGTCAAACTCCGCCAGGAACTGACTCAGGATCCGCTCTGAGACATGCGAGTCCGCGGTTCCCGCGCTGCGGGTCGCCACCAGAGCATCAATCTCGTCGAAGAAAATGATACAGGGCGCCGCCTGCCTGGCTTTATGGAAGATCTCGCGAATCCCCTTTTCCGAATCCCCCACCCATTTCGACATGAGTGCCGGCCCTTTGACGGAGATGAAGTTCGTCTGGCTCTCCGTGGCGATCGCCTTGGCCATCATGGTCTTGCCACATCCCGGTGGCCCGACCAGGAGAATTCCCTTGGGCGGGGTCACGCCGCCCTTCTCAAAGAGATGCGGATACTTAAGCGGCCACTCCACGGCCTCGACCAAGCGCTGTTTCAGAGAGGCAAGCCCGCCCACGTCGCCCCAGTGGATATTCGGGGATTCAACGAAGACCTCCCTGATGGCAGAGGGCTCAATCTCGCGCAGCGCGGCCAGGAAGTCCTCCATGCGCACCTCGAGTTTCGAGAGCGTCTCGTAGGGAATCCCCGTCTGGCCGAAATCGATCTCGCCCATGATCTGCCGGAGGCAGCTCATGGCCGCCTCCCGGCAGAGCGCCTCGAGGTCCGCGCCCACAAAACCGTGGGTGATCTCCGCCAGGTGCTCCATCTGCACGTCGCCCGCCAGGGGCATCCCCCGGCTGTGAATCTCCAGAATCTCCAGACGATCACGGCGGTCCGGGATGGGAATGACGATCTCACGGTCAAAACGGCCCGGGCGGCGCAGGGCCGGGTCGAGCGCATTGGGAATGTTGGTGGCGGCGATGACGATGACGTTCTGCCTCTTGTTCAGGCCGTCCATCAGGGCCAGAAGCTGGGCCACTACCCGCTTCTCCACATCCCCGACC
Source organism: uncultured Victivallales bacterium (assembly GCA_903834675.1). Next base: position 5,357 of record CAILKC010000771.1, read on the forward strand.
ACATTGTCGCGCCGGGGGGCGATGGCATCGATTTCGTCGATGAACAGAATGCTGGGGCCCTTCTTGGTCGCCTCGTCAAAGATCTTCCGTAGGTGCGCTTCGCTCTCGCCATAGAATTTGTGGATGATCTCCGGCCCGCTGATGGAAAAGAAGCTGGCTTCGGTCTCGTGGGCGATGGCGCGAGCGATGAGGGTTTTGCCGCATCCCGGTGGCCCGTAGAGCAACACGCCCTTGGGCGCGTCGATCCCCAGGCGCTGGAAGATTTCCGGATAGCGCAGGGGCAACTCGATCATCTCGCGGATGCGTTGAAGCTGGGATTTCAGACCGCCGATGTCCTCGTACGAGAGGGTCCTTCCCTCGTCATCCTCCTGAGACTTGCCAATCACCAGGGTCGTGGTCGGCTGAATCAGCACCGGCCCCTTGGGGGTCACGGATTCGACTTTGAAGTAGGCCGAACGACTGCCAAATAGCGCCGCCTGAATCTTTGACCCTTCCAGCACCGGCAGCCCGTCCAGCAGACTCCCGATGTAGGCCAGATCTCGCTCTGCCGGCACGACGTTGGTCGGCGCCAGCACCACGCGCTCCGCCGGGCGACAGTGAACTCGGCGAATTCTGACCTGCTCATCCAGGGCGACGCCCGCATTCTCGCGGGTCGAACCGTCAAGCTGAACCCGCGACTGGCCGCGGAGATCCTGGTAGGCAGGCATGACCTTGCAAACCGCCTTACGCTTGCCCTCGACCTCCACGGTATCGCCGACCGCGGTCTGCAGCCGTTCCAAGTCCTCGGGACCCATGCGGGCAAAGGCCCGCCCGACGTCCTTGGTCAACGCTTCCGTTACCCTCAACTTGACGGTCGGAGTATCGCCGTCTTTCTGGGCCATGATTCAGCCCGCCTTTCCACAGCGAATGGTCACGATCCCGTTGTTGCAGGTCACGGTGATATTCTCCTTGGCGAGAACATGACGCAGGAGTATCTCTTTCCGGTACTTCTTGGCGCCCTTCTGGGCCGAGATTGCCAGCACGTCATCGCGGACCTCGAGCTGGATGTCATCCGGACCGACCCCCGGCATTTCGGCGACCAGGGTGGTGGCCGTCTCGTCCTCGAAGACATCCACCAGGGGTTCGTGGATCTCCTGTACCACCGCCTCCCCGGTCTTCTTATCCTTGCGGATGTTGCCAAAAGGCTCGACCCGGATACTGTCGCCCTTCTCCCCCAACCCCGTCTTCAGCGTAAACCCGTAGACCCCTTTGATCCCGCCCCCCTTGGAGGGGATCGTGAACTCGCCCTGCTGCGACCGCGATTCGCCTTTCTCGGAGAGCTCATTGAGCTTCTCGGCCAGTTCGGCCAACCCGTTCAGAATCCCCCCGACGCGCGTCTCGCCCGTCGTCTTGTCGGCCCCGTCCCCAGCCCCCTTGCCCTCGCCCGCGGCAGCCCCGCTCTGGCGCGCCGCCCGCGCCTCGGCTGCGCCCGCCAGCTTCCCCACGCTTTCCAGGAACCCGGTCAGGCCGCTGAACATGCCGCCGCGGTCCACGGTCTCGCCGTCAGGTTTCTTGGCCGGATCCTGCCGCTTCTTTGTCATCGTCGTCTCCCTTGGTCAGAATGCCGAATTTCTTGGCTTTTGTATGCATGGTCTTGTAGTCAATTTTCAGCAACCGTGCCGCCTTGGCCTTGTTCCCACCCGTGGCCTGTAAGACTCCGGTCAGGACCCGCCGTTCCACCTCGGCCACGCTCCGGCGCACGATGTCGTGAAGCGACGTGCCCTTCCAGGTGGGGGCGCCCGCTGCGGACGTCAGGGCGGGCGTCAACCTCCCGGTCGGTTCGAGGCCGAGATCCTTCTCGGTAATCGCCCCCTTCGCCAGCAGCGCGGCCCGCCGAATCACCGACTTCAGTTCGCGGACATTTCCCGGCCAATCGTAGGAAATCAACGCCTCGATCGCCGCTTCCGAGAGGCCTACGACCGGCTCGTCCAGCTCGCTCTCGGCCAGGTCCAGAAACCGCTTGGCCAGGTACAGGATGTCGGTCTTTCTCTCCCGCAGCGCCGGGATGTTGATGGTGAAGTCACACAGACGGTAGTACAGGTCCTCGCGGAAGGTGCCGGCAAGAACCATTTCGCGCAGGCTCTTGTTGGTGGCGGCAAGCAGACGAAAATCCACTTCGATGGATGCGGTTCCGCCCACCCGCTGGAGCACCTTGCTCTGGATGGCGCGGAGCAGTTTCGCCTGGGAGCAGAGGGGCAAATTGGCGATTTCATCCAGAAACAGGGTGCCCCCATGCGCCAGCTCAAACTTGCCCGGTTTCTGCCGGTCCGCCCCCGTAAATGCCCCCTTCTCGTGACCAAAAAACTCGCTCTCGAACAGCGTCTCGGGGATGGCTCCACAATCCACCGTAATGAAGGCCGCCTGCCGCCGGGCGCTGTCCTGATGGATGGCGGCCGCCACCAGTTCCTTGCCGGTGCCCGTTTCGCCCACGACGAGGACCGAGAAGTCGGACTTGGCGACGCGGCGAATGTCGGTCGTGATCTGGGCAATGGCGTCCGAGGGGCCCATGCTCTTAAAGAGGGACAAGTACTCCAGCGACTCCCCCGTGCTCGCCTTGTGCTTCTTGAACTGCCCCTCCGACAGGGCTCGGAGGGTGATCCGGACGACTTCACTGTTGTCGAACGGCTTGGCCAGATAGTCGTAGGCCCCCCCCTTTATGGCCTCGACAGATTGCCGAACGTTCGCCCGTCCCGTAATCAGCACGACCGGCAGATCGGCGCTGAGCTCCCTGACTTTCTTCAGAACCTCCATGCCATTGAGACCCGGCATGCCGACGTCGAGAAGCACGATATCCGGGATGGTCGTGGGCGACTGTATCTTCTGCATGGCCTCTTGGCCGTCGCCGGCGGTCACGACCTTCACCCCCTCTTTTTCGAGGATGTGAGCCAAGACACTGCGCGTGTCTGCTTCGTCATCCACGACGAGGGCGCAGAGAGGGCTGGGGTGAACCTTCTTCATGGTCCTCTGGTCTCTTCCTTTGACAGTCGGCCAAGCGGGCAGATCACCTGCAGGTCCGCCGGCAAACGGCCGAGCGGGTCGTGCAGCATCCCCAGGAAAAGGAGGCCTGTTTCGCCGGCCTGCAGGGTCTGGTCGATGCGGGCCGCAATGAAGGCGTCGCGCTGCTCCAGGAGCAGGTCGCTGCTGGCCTTCTGCCGGGCTTCGATCTGCATGGCCTCACGGGCATCCTTGGCTTCGAGTATCCGCTTGGCGAGGTGGTATTCTTCGACCAACAGTTCGGCGGACTCGGTGCCCATGATCGTTGCCCCCTTCTCCTTCAGCCGCAGAAGAAGCTGGTGATTCGGGCTACCCATCTTAGCGATGTCCGCAACAATCTCCGCCACCTTGTCGCAGATGGGCAGGCCGTCTTGATAGACACGAACTTGCGCGTACGGCAGGGCAAGGTCATTGAAGACGATGGCCTCGACGCTGGTCCAGAACCGCGCGACCAGGTCCACCTTGCGGTCCCAGACCTCGCGGCCTAGGCGCTGCTGAGTGACCTTCATGATGGACTGTCCCAGCGCCCCCATCTCCGACTGGCTATGCATGACGGGGAAGTAGATGAGCGTTCTCGATGCCATAGCTGTGCCGACCCAAGCAAGGACTCACGACCAACGCCACAACTCCACCCAACCAACCACACCACGCGCCCGATCCCCTGCGCCAAGGGCACGGTCGGGACCGTGCGTCGAGCGCGCGCAAGACGTTCCGCAATCACCCGTGATAACTATAATGTCTAAACGCCGGTAAGAAACACACTTATGGGGGAAATATAGGCGCCATTGGCGCCGTCGCATCGTGCCGACATCGAGCCCTACCGCCGCTCCCGCCGCGACCCACAAGCGTTTTTTTTCGACCTGTGCAATAAGAGAGTCCGTCTGAAGCGCTGAAGGCGCGCTGCCATACCAGCCCAGGGCAACGCCCTGGGAATAGAATGGTGACGGGTTTGAGCCCTGTAGGGGCGAGCCATCTACGCTACCTTCGCACCGAGGTCGCATGGTCCGCCCCTTCAGGGCTCAATCTTCGCTGTGGACGGGTACCCAGGGCGTTGCCCTGGGCGCCCGAAACGCCCCCTTGGGGCTGAATACCACGGCCCATCCTTATTGCACAGGTCGGTTCTTTTTGCGGTTACTGCTTGAGATTGACTTGGATGCTGTGGACGTGCAGAACCGCCAGGCTCCAGCCGGGGAGGCGCAGTTCGCTACCGTAGACCCGGACCTCGCGGTTTTCCCATTCGGTCAGGTCGAGGCGGGCGCTCTTGAGGTAGCAGACGGGGTAGGCGGTTGTGTCGACGCGCCTGCAGAGCACGTGGCTGGCAAGCTCAGAGGCCTGGCTCTTGAGGGAGAGGAGCACTCCCTCCCTCATGATGATCGGCGCCTCGGGGGCTGGCGCCGCGGACACGGGCCCCGCCTCGGCGCCGGGCGCCGCCGCCGTGGCCGGAGTCGCCGTCGGGGCTGCCGCGGCCGGAGCGGGCGCGGCCGACGTTGCCGCCTGCGGAGCTGCCGGAGTCGGCGCGAGCGGCGCGAGCGGCGCGGCGGCGGGCGGTTCAGTCTTAGCCTCGGCCGCCGGGGCGACGGCGGCAGGCGCGGGCGCGACCTCTGGGGCCGGCGGGGGTTCAGTCTTAGCCTCGGCCGCCGGTGCGACCGCGACCGGCGCGGGCGCGACCTCTGGGGCCGGCGGGGGTTCGGTCTTGGCCTCGGCCGCCGGGGCGACGGCGGCAGGCGCGGGCGCGACCTCTGGGGCCGGCGGGGGTTCAGTCTTAGCCTCGGCCGCCGGTGCGACCGCGACCGGCGCGGCGGCGGGCGGTTCAGTCTTAGCCTCGGCCGCCGGGGCGACGGCGGCAGGCGCGGGCGCGACCTCTGGGGCCGGCGGGGGTTCGGTCTTGGCCTCGGCCGGCGGGACGACCGCGACCGGCGCGGCGGCGGGGGCCTCGGCTTTGGGCTCTGGCGGCGGCGTGACGGCAGGCGCGGCGACCGGCTCGGGGTCGAGGGTGCGGACGTAGATTCGGCTGATCCAGGCGCTGGCATCGGCCGGGGCGCGCACCTGTTGCCAGCCATCCACGGGGGGGCCGAGCACATCCAGTTTGTCCCCTTGTTTGGCCATGCAGAAGGTGGTGAACACCAGTCCCGGCCCGGAGTGCAGGCGCACGAGGTCAGCGCTTACGGTCCCCGCCTCGTTCAGATACTGAGCCGCAATCCAGGCGCGGGTGTCCGCTGGAACCCGCACCTCGTACCAGTCGGCGTTGGCGCCGACGATGATGACCTTGTCGCCGCGCGCAAACTGCCCGATACGTTCGTAGTGCGGCGCCGGCCGGGCGCGTACCACCAGGATGTTGGCAGTGACGATACCCAGCTGGGGAAGCGCCACCGCGGGGGGCTGAGCGACCGCTTCCGTGGGGGCGGGCGCCGGGGGCTTTGCGGGTTCCGCGGCCGGAGCGGCGGTTTCCGGTTGGGCCGCGCACAGGACACACGCCAGCAACGCCACGAGAACCGCCCGTCCAACCCGGCGGTCACCGTCTTGGAGCCACCATCTCATCTTCGCTCTCCCTCTGTCTGCCCGTTCGCTGGGCGCCGCCACGCGGGTCTGCATCTCAGTTCCGGCCCGACACCTGCCAAACGGGATCAGGCATTCCACACGGAGTCGTCATCGGTTACGGGCAGTTCGACGGTGGCCTGCCGGGCCGCGGCTTGGTACATGGCCAGCACGATCTCTAAGGTCGGGCGTACCGTCGCCACCGGGATGACGACCTCGCGCTCCTCCCGGATGGCGTCGATCATGTCCTGTATGACCACCTGGTGGTCCGCGAAACCAAAGGCGGTGGCGCCGCTGGCCCCCGTGGCCTGCGCGACACTGCCGTAGGTACGAATCTCTTTGTCCTCGGGGCGCTCATCCCTGAACTGCCAGGTCACCATGCGTTCGCCGACCATGATCGCCGTGCCAGCGGTGCCATTCACCTCGATGCGTACATCCGTCCCCGGCCAGAGCGCGGTAGAGGCTTCCACGACGCCCTGAGCCCCGCACTTGAATTGGATGAAGGCGAGCAGCGTGTCCTCAAGCTGCACTCCCGGATGGGCCAGATTGGTCATCTGAGCCTGCACCTTCGCCGCGGGTCCAACGATGTACTGCAACAGATCGATGTAGTGGAAGGCATGCTGGACGGTCACCCCCGCGCCGGCTCGCCGCAGGCTGCGCCAAGCGTCCTGCCGGTAGTACTCGGCCGGTCGGAACCACTTCATGTAGGCATCCGCATGCAGGAGCGTCCCAAAACGCCCCGACTGAACCGCGCCCCGGATAGCCTGAACGGCTTTGCGCACTCGGCACTGTACCGTGCAGCCAAAACGGACCCCGGCCTGGCGACAGGCGGCCACCATCGCGTCGGTCTCGCGCAGGGTCATCGCCGGCGGCTTCTCGGTGAGGACGTGTTTGCCGGCGGCGGCGCACTTCATCACAGCCTCGAAATGCAGGTGGTTGGGGAGCGCGACATTGACGACGTCGAGGCGTGGATCTTTGAGCATTTCATCGAGGGAACGGTACGCCTGCACGCCGTACTCCGTGGCCAGGCGGTTGACCCGGGTCTCATCAAGGTCGCAGAAAGCAATCAGTTCGCCCCCGGCGGAATGGACGATCCCTTGGGCGTGGAAAGGCGCCACCAGCCCGGCGCCCAGCACCCCGAATCCAAGCTTATCCCTGGCCATGCTCCAACTCGCCTCTTCAGATAAAGTCGCCTGTCCACTCACGCTGCGTGTCACCGCGGCCGCGCGCCGCCGACCGGGCAGACAACATACAAGTCGGGCAGAGTGAATCAAGCCGCGACCAGACCGCGCCAGGGCTGAGGAATTGGGGGTTGCACGGAACGTGCGTTGGACGGCCCTGCCGCAGACCTTCCGGGGGGCGCAGGTCAGTTCCGTAGGTGGTGACACCTCAGGTCCTGGGGTTCAGGAAACGGCGAGACGGCGAGACGGGGAAACGGCGACTGGAGGAGACGGACAGGGAGACTGGCGGAGAGGAAAACAGGGTTCAGGGTCAGCC
>CAILKC010000772.1 GCA_903834675.1 uncultured Victivallales bacterium
CAGGCGCCTCTCCACCCAACCACGAAAGTCACCCGCGCAATACCGCCGCGCAATGGCTGGTTTTCAGGTTGGGTGCAAGTCAGCTCCGTAGGGGTTTGCTTGTCTGAGAACCGCAGAAGGTCGAATGCCCGAGGCCCCATGACGAATGGCAGAATCACCGGCACGGCAACCGCGGTTCTCATTCTGGTATGTCCGGCCCCAGCCGGGGGCCCCGCTGAACTCGGAACTCGGCGCCGTTTGCCCTCGCGAGCCGGGAACCTATATTCGCCACGAGCCTCGCCGGGCACGCCAAGGGCGCCCTGAAACGACTCGCAACCGTAGAAACAAGGCAAGGGATACCAGATCGTGGACAAGCAGAATCCGGTCGTCAAGTTCACCACCGCCAAGGGCGATATCACCGTCGAGCTGTTCGAGGACAAGGTCCCCAACACGGTCGCCAACTTCATTCAACTGACCGAGGCGGGTTTCTACAAGGGCATGACCTTTCACCGCATCATTCCGGGCTTTATGGCCCAGGGCGGCTGTCCGAACTCCAAGGGTGGCGCTCGCGGCGCCCCCGGCACCGGCGGTCCCGGCTACGAGTTTGCCGACGAGTTTGCGCCGGGTCTCAAGCACACTCGCGGTGGGGTTCTCTCGATGGCCAATCGCGGTCCGGCCACCAATGGCAGCCAGTTCTTCCTCTGCTTCAAGGCCGCGCCCTGGCTGGATGGCAAACACGCCGTCTTCGGCCAGGTTACCGAGGGTCTGGAGGTGTTGCCGAAGCTGGAAGCCTGCGGCAGCCAGAGTGGCAAGCCGACGGAGAGTATCGCGTTCGACGTCACCGTGGTGTCCAAGCAGAGCCACCCGTACGTCGTCAAGAAGATGTGAGGCCCCCGGCGGTTGCGCAAACCGCCCCGGGCTAGCGTCCTGGGCTGTTTCAAAAAACTGGGCTGGGCGTCGCAACCCCCCGTGGTCTGTCTGCCGTATCGGGTTGCGCGAGAACACACGCCGTCAGGCATGGCACAGGCGCCAAGCCAAAGCGGTGTCGCGGTCGCCGTCGGCGACCTTGCCACACGCACTGCACATGGTCGGCGCGCGATATGGAGTGCGTGCGGCAGAGGGCCGCGGATGCGGCCCGTCGACGCCGCTTTCACTGCCGACGGTACGACGGCGGTCGTTTCTTGAAACCGCCCCGGGCAGCGTCGGGCGCCCATAGTACCACTGATGCCAGCGCAGTAAGTTACCGTATGCCACGGTCCACAGCCACGCTCTGGCGTCAGCGCCTCAACCACCTGCTGCAAGGGCGGGAGTTGACGGTCACCGTGCTGGCTAATGCGGCCTGGCAATCCGCCGACAACGTGATTCGCCTGCTGGTCAGCCTCCTGGTCGGCGTCTGGACCGCGCGACACCTCGGCGCGGAGGACTACGGACGTTTGAACTATGCGGTCGCCGTGGTCGGGATGGTTGCCTGCGTGCCAGCGCTGGGCCTCCAGCAGCTTGTCGTTCGGGACCTGGTGAAGACGCCGCAGCGCACACCGCAGATTCTGGGGACCGTGTTCGCCTTGCAGATCATCGGCGCCGGGGTCGCTTTCGCCATCGTTGTGGCGCTGGCGTTGGCGCACTATCCTGGCGACCACCTCAGTGCCTGGCTGATCGTGGTGATCGGGGTGCAACTGCTCATGGCGCCCCTGAACCTGGCAGAGGTCTGGTCCCACGCTCAGCTCAAGTCGAGATACTCGGCGATGGCCCGCAACGTCTCCTTCCTGGCGACGTCGCTGCTACGCCTGGGGCTGCTGATCGGCGGGGCGACTGTATTCCCGTTTGCGCTGGCGTCCACCTTTGAGGTCACGCTGGCGGCCGGCCTGCTTGCCTGGGTGCGGCGGCGCATGGGTTGCCCAGCGTTTTCACAGTGGCGCTTCGACCCCGATCTGCTGCGCCGCCTCGGGCGTACGGGCTGGCCCATGACCCTGGCGGCGATCATCTCTTCCGCGCAGGTTCAGGGCGACCAAGTGCTGCTCCGGGCCTTCTGTGGCAACCAGCAACTTGGCGTATTCGCCGCCGTACGCCAGATTCCGCTGCTTCTGGCCGCCGTCTTTGCCGCGGTCAGTAACGCCGCCCTGCCGGCCCTGGTTCAGACCTATGAGAGCAACCGGCCGGTGTTCAACGCCCGCCTGCTCCTGGGCGCGCAAATCGGCTGGGTGGTGGGCCTGGCCGTGGCCGCCGCCTTCGTCCTTCTGCCCGAAGCGCTGGTGATCGCGGTGTTTGGACCGGGCTACCACGAAAGTGCCCGGGCCCTGCGCTTTTGCGCGGTCAGCTTCCCCCTGATTCCGCTGGCCTTAGCCTGCCAACCGTACTATGTAGTGCGGGACCTGCGCCTGTTCCTGTTCATTCAGACCTGCTGTAACTTTCTGGTCTGGATCGTGTTGGCGGTGCCGCTGATCCAGCGCTACAGCTACGTCGGCGCTATCCTCGCAACCCTGGCCTGCCAGGTCGTCTCGATGGCCCTCGATATGACTAGCCGTGAAACCCGCGCCATCGGCAAGGTGAAGCTGTGCGCCATGGCCTTCCTCTATCTCTGGCCACGCCAGCGGCAGGCGGCGGCGCGCCGACTGGCGATGGCTTTGCCGGGGGCAGGGGCGTAGATCTCTCCCAAGACCGTGAGCGCACTATAGCGTTTTCACTGCCCCGACATAAAGCACCCGATTCTTCTCGGTCATGGTCCGGGACAGGGTTGAAAAGAACCTCTCAAAACCAGCCCTAAACCACTCTTCCGTGTACCAGTCTGGCAAGGCAGGAGCGTCGTTATACTTCGACGAATAAAGCCCCAGCGGCATGAATTCCACCGCCGCATACTTGGTCGTATAGTTTCGAATACGGCTGAAAACAAAATTCAGTGATAGACCCTGAGTCAGGAATAAATGATGCGTCAAGGCCAGGCAACAGGTTATGTCAGAGCGGAGCCGCTGTTCTCCAGACTCATACCCGCAGGAGCGAATGTCTTGGCGCAGATTCAACAGTGCGGTGATGATTTTGCCGTTTGATTCGGTTCTCAATTCGCTGTATAGCTTGTCCAAGGCATCGGTATCATAATCGGTGCAGATGATGCGTTCAAAGGCCGTATTCTCCGCCAGCAATTTCGAGAACGCACCCGCATTGCCGCCGAACTCCAATACCGTCTTACATTCGGGCAGCGCTCTTAGCAATTCCAAGATCTTTTCAAATCGTGGCGTACTTTTGACTTGATCGTGATACGCTCCCCACATCGTTCTGACGCGCCTCTTCTTAATGCTTTGAACCTGTTTTTTCATGCGCGCAAATGACAGGGATGTAAACGGCAATATATTCCAATGTTTTCCCCATAGAATAGCCTTGGCACCGAGCCGACGTTGCCAGGTGTACTTGAGCAAGTCCGTGATCACGGCGTCCGGTACCTGATGGATCATTCTGTAATGGTAGTACGCGCTGAACAGAAGCCGGTAGAGTCCGGGCGGCAGAAGCCGAGCCCAGATCGGATGCGCGACTAAAGGCTTGAACAACGCCGAAAAACTACTGTCATACCAAGGCACAAGGTTAAAACACCAACCAGAGGCTCGGATTTTCAACGGCAGCAGCAATACTTGCTCGAACTCCTGCAATCCCCGCCAGCCTTTCGCTGTATCCTTCCCTGCCGCCTCCGCCTTGATAAAACTACCCAGATCGACGAACTTCGGCCGATTCCCCGCGAAGAGGATGTTGAAGCCATGCGCGTCGATAGTGGCGTAGCCGTAATGGGTCGCAATCCGGTTCACTTCCAAGAGGCACAGGCAAGCATCCTTGTGCATTTCAAAGGACCAGTTTTCCGGCAGTAGCACGGGCGCTATCTTTTCATGTTCGAGGACCAGCGCGCAGTCGTCCGTCACATAATCGGTGCGGGTGGTCTTTGGAAAGAGTCCGGCTTGGACCAGTTCATCGATCAACCCCGAATCCAACAATTCCCGAATCTCCGCCTCCCGAGGCGGATAAATAGCCCGGAAAATCCGGTCTTTCCAAGCGAAGACGAAACCGTTGCGATCCACAGACGCTTGGGCAACCATCTCGGAACTATCGATTCGGGTCATCTGTGCTTCTTTCTACGGCTACATGGCAACAGGCGCATGGCAGTCACCAGTCACGGTGGAAGACCTTGGCCACTGCCAGCTTCATTCGGAGCACGGCTTGCGACAACCTCACCTCGAACCGGCTTGCCAATCCATGCTTGAGCCGCACCCTATCCATTTCGCGGTGAGCTGCAAGAGGATTACTGCTGACCCCATATCTACGCATCTCGGCAACCACAATAGCCACGTGTTCGGGCCGGTGTTCTCTGATAAACCTTGCCGTATGTTCGTAGTCCATGGCTATCTTGTACCCGCAATCAAACAGGCCGTACTTCTCAAAAAAGAAACGATCCAGAAACATGGCCTGATGAGGAATGCAACTGTAGCTGCGGAATTTTTGGCATGAATAGTTCTTCTCTATACGCCTTACCTGCTTTGCATATACGTAATCAATATCACCATAGAAGAAATACGGTTTCTTCAGGTCTTTCATTGCTTCTTCTACTTGTCCGAGGACCGCATTGTCTTTCAGGCAATCGTCGCTGCCCATGAAGAGCAATACTGACCCTCTAGAGGCTAGTACTCCCTTATTGAAAGCATCCGCTATTCCTTTGTCCGGTTCACTTACCCAATAGGCCATTGCTTCTTTGTGACGCTCGATTATTTCCACGGTTCCATCTTCAGAGCCGCCGTCTATTACGATATATTCGAAATCACGAAAGTATTGTCCTTCGACTGAACTCATCGCACTTTCGAGACAGGCCGCGCCGTTCTTGACAGCCGTAATTACTGATATTAAGGGCGGTTTCATGTGCTCAATTAGGTCAGACGCATGACCCTATCCAAGAAGGTCATTGAGGGCCTGTAATTCCTGTTGTGCAGCTTGTATATTGACCATAAGGCATTGTGCGCAAAATAGTTACAAGTATACTAGTGACATATGATGCAGCTTACGTTACTGTCGGGTAAGGATGGGTTCAACCGGGTCTTGGCGTGCCAGGGCACGTTTCTGGCGCAGTTGGTGTGCGGGGCTCTGGAGCTGGCCGGCTTGGAGCGGTCGCTGCTGGAATTGTCCGGGTCGGCGGACTTCGCCGGGGTGGATACGGCGGGCCTTGGGCTCGTTCGGGGGTGGGTTGACGGTGGAAGCCCTGCCAGGGCAGTGCGGACCGCCGACTCTAGGGGCGCAAGTCAGCTCCGTAGGGGTTCTTGTTTCGATCGTCTCCGCGTCCGGCGAGCAGAACGGGTCCCTTGACTCTTGGGGGAGACTTCCGGCGGGACGTGTCGCGAATGCCAGACGCCGCGGAGCGCTGAAAGCGCGGCCCTTCCTCAGCCCAGGGCAGCGCCCTGGGACGGGAATCCAAAACGAGATTGAGCCCTGCCGGGGCGGCATAGCGACAGTCCATGGGCACCGCGCGTCCAGCTATGGCGCCCCTGCAGGGCTGAGAATCTGGGGTCTGCCCGGTACCCAGGGCGCTGCCCTGGGCTGAAGGATTGCGCCCCTTCGGGGCTGAAGAGGCAGCGGCGAACCCGCGACTTCCGCGGCTGGGGGTGCCGCCGCGAAACCGTAGCTGGCAGGCCCTCGACCCTCTGCGGTTTTCAGACAAGCGAACCCCTACGGAACTGACATGCGCCCCGGCCTCAGGCGGGGCCGGCGGCTGGCGCCGGTTATGCCGCAGTGAGACGGGCGAGTCTCAAACGAGCGGCGGGAAAGAAGCGCTGGCGGCCTTCGGCAGCCTTCACGGGCATTACTCATGGCGGCGCGGCGGCGCGCTGGGGTTGACAGGCGGGATGGACGCATGACAGTGGGGCGGCGGAGGCGGCAGGCGCTGCCGCCAGCCCAGCAGCCGAAGGAGTGCAGGCCGTGATGACGCCCTCAATGTGGACCAGTTACCTGATCGAGTGGATGCCTGAGGAGATGGTGCGCGAGTTCAGTCGGCACGGCTGGCACACCTGCGAACTCAGCGATGAACACGGGCACGACCTGCTCAAACAGGGCGACCCGGTGGCGGTGGGGACGCGCTTGCGGGCCTTCGCGGCCGACTACGGCGTGCGCTTCCCGCAGGGGCACTTCTATCTATGCACCAAGGGGTACCGGCCCGAAGACCAGGCTGGACGCAAGGTTGCTGACATTGCGCCGGCGGACGCTGGGGAGTTTGCCCAGGCTCAGGCGGATATGCGGCGCTGGATTGACCTGTTCAATGCCTTGGGTGTCGAGGCGGGCGTCCTGCATCTGGGGGGCGGCAGTTTGGCGGCGGCCGGATGGAGTGAGGAGCGTATCCTGGCGCGGCGCTGCGAGGCGGTGTCACTCCTGGCGGAGTACGCCCGCGGCGGCTGCACCACGCTGTGTCTGGAGAATCTGGGGGCGGGCAGCGGCGTCCGCAACCTGGCCGACTTCGAACAGATTCTGGCCGCGGTGAATGCTCCCAATGTCGCCATCTGCCTGGATACGGGGCATGCCCATATCAACGGGGTGAACTGCGCCGAGTTCATCCTTGGGGCTGGGAAGCGGTTGAAAGCCTTGCACATCGCTGACAACCTCGGCCAGCACGATGACCATATGCTCCCCTACGGTCGCGGCACGGTCCGCTGGCCGGAGGTCATGAGTGCTTTGCGCGAGGTGCAGTACAGCGGCTTGTTCAACTTTGAAGTTCCCGGCGAGAATCACTGTCCGCGAGCGGTGCGCCTGGCCAAGTTGGACTACGCCTTGGCGTTAGCCGGCTACATGCTGGCGCAGGATGGTCTGCCGCCGGTCTGAGGCAGGGTTGAGGTGACCGCGCATGGCCCGCGCTCCCATCGCACGCATCCAGGTTGCCGGGGTCCACGATGCCGACGAGGCGCGCCTGCTGGGTGCGTGCGGGGTCGAATGGATCGGCATTCCTTTGCGTCTGCCGGTGCATCGGGAAGATTTGAGCGACGCGGCGGCGGCGGCGCTGGTGCGGGAGTGCGCCGGGGCGGTCTCGACTTTCGTGCTGATCACCTACCTAGAGCGGGCGGCGGAGATCGCCGAGCTGGCCCAGCGCTTGGGCGTCCGGCATGTGCAGATTCACGGTCCGATCCGCGTCGGCGAACTCAGCGCTCTGCGTCAGGCGCTTCCAGACGTGGTGATCATCAAGAGCCTGGTGGTGCATCCTGGGGGGGCGGCCTCCCGCTTACTCGATCAGGTCGCCCACCTGGCGCAGGGCGTGGAGGCGTTCATCACCGATACCTTCAACCCGTCTACCGGCGCCAGTGGGGCGACGGGGCTGACCCACGACTGGGAGGTGAGCCGGGAGATCGTGCGGGTCTCGCCCCGGCCGGTGATCCTGGCTGGCGGCTTGACCCCGGACAATGTGGGCGCCGCGATTCGGGCCGTGTCGCCGGCAGGGGTGGATTGCCACACGGGCGTGGAGGGCGCCGATGGCCGCAAGAACGAGCGGCTGGTACGACGGTTTGTCGAGGAGGCGAACCGCGCCTTCTCGGCGGTCCGGGGCGGGTAGCGCACCTGCCGCGCCAGGGCGATCCTCGGGTAGGTCTGGGGCGCAGGTCAGTTCCGTAGGTTCCGAGTTCCGAGTTCCGGGTTCCGAGTTCAGGGGTCAGGGGTCAGGGGTCAGCAGGATCCCCGGCTGGTGCCGGACATGACAGCCAGAGAACTGCGGTGCTCCGGCAGGGGATTCTGCACTTCGTCATGGGGCCTTGGTCATTTGACCTTCTGCGGTTCTCATACAAGCAAACCCCTACGGAGCTGACCTGCGCCCGTAGGTCTGGCCTGGTTCGCGGCGAAGAAGGAGGACGGATATGGGCTGGCATCCACGACCCTGCGGACCCCGGTTCAGGCTGTCGCTGCTGGTGGCGTTCACCGCCTTGCCCGTCCTGCAGGCTGAGCCGAAGGGAGCTTTACCGGTCATGACTGCGGATGCCATCGTCATCGCCAATGACGTGTGCCGTTACGAGATGGGAACGGACGGCCTGAACCGCGCCTTTGTGGACCTGGCGGAGCAGAAGAACTACTGCGAGCCGGGCCAGCCGGTCATGGTGGTGCGGGCGCGGGGGAAGCTCTTTTCCTCGACCCGGGTCGAGTTGAGCGGCGAGACCCTCCGGGTGTCCTTCGGCGACTCGGGGGTGCAGGTCGCCGCGATTCTCGCCAGCCGCCCGGGTTACTTCACCTTGACTGTCGTCGAGGTCAGCGGGGCGGAGGTCGAGTGGGTGCAGTTCTGCAATCTTCGTCTGACCCTCTCGCAGTCCGTCGGTACGCTGGTGAACGCTGCCTGGGACGAGCACTTTGCCGCCTGCGTGCTGGCCGGCAACGACCGCACCCACTCGTACGGCGCCGATGAGGCGCGCGGCAACCTTCAGGCCAAGTGCTACCGCGAGTTTGGCTTTGAGGGGGCGAAGATTGCGATCATCGGCGTGCCTACGGGGGCTCCCGATCCCGCCAACCGCCTGCTGGACGCCATCGAGCGGGTCGAGATCGAACAGGGCCTGCCGCATCCCATGCTCAACGGGGTCTGGATCAAGCGCGCCCCGGAACGCTTCGCCTCCTACCTCATGGTCAATGGCATCAGCGAGCAGAACATTGACCAGGTCGTGGCCTTCGCCAAGGGTGGCTTTGGGTGCGTCGAGATCTACCCCTGGCGGTCCACTCCGGGCTACGAACTGAACCCGCAGCAGTTTCCGCACGGCATGGCCGGGCTCAAGGCGGTTGCCGACAAGGTCCATGCTGCCGGCCTGCAACTGGGCTTGCACTGCATGCAGGCGATGGTCGGCTGGGGGCCGAAGAACGACCCCTACATCGTGCCCAAGGCTGACCCGCGGCTGCTGCAGGACCGGCACGCGACGCTCGCCGCGGCGCTCGAGCCCACGGCAACCACGCTGACGGTCAAGGAAGGCACGACCGGCTGGCCCGAGCGCGGCGACCTCTACCTCGACGGCGAGATCGTGCAGTACCTCAAGCGTACCGATACGGGCTTCGCCGAATGCCAGCGCGGTCTGCACGGCACCACCATCGCGGCGCACCCGGTGGGCGCCACGGTCGGGCGTCTGGTGAACTGCTTTCCGATCTGGGGGCATACGGTCTACTGCCCGGACATCAAGACGGATATGATCGAAGAGGTCTGCGACCGCCTGGCGAGCGTGTTCAACGAGACGGGCGCGGACATGAGTTACTTCGATGGCGGCGAGGAGGTCAACGTCCAGCCGCCGCAGTGGCGCAACCAGGGCCGCGTCGCCCTGGGGGTCCAGTCGCGGCTGAAGCAGCCGGTCATCCTCGAGGGCAACGCGCTCTACACCAACCTCTCCTGGCACGTCATCACGCGCGGCAGTCCGCACTTTGACCCGATCTACTTCGGCCGGCGCATCTACACCCTGCGCCACAAGGGCCAGAACCCGGCGCGCTGGGCGCGGAACCTGCTCACTGGCGACGTCGGCTGGTTCCACCCGCATACGCATTCCCTGACCACCGACGCGGTGACTCCGGACGAGGTGTTGCTGCTCTGCCTCAAGGCGCTCGGCGGTAACGCGCCCATTTCCTTCAGCATGAATGCCGCCAACCCCTGGGAGAACCGGCGCATGCCGGAGATGCTGGAGATCATCCGTGCCTGCGACGAGTTGAAGCGGCGCGGCGCCTTTTCCGAGGCGGTGCGCGCCGAACTGGTCAAGCCCATGGCTGAGCACACGCTGGAGTGCGCTGCCGACGGCGAGTGGCAGGTGCGGCCGCTCCAATTCGGTCCGCCGCGCCTGGTGGCGGCGGATTCGAATGAGCGGCGCGAGTGGCGCTCTCAGAATGTGTATGCCGAGCAGTCGCCCTGGATTCGGATTCGGGCGCAGACGCAACTGGCGCCGTACGGGTCCAAGGAGAACCTGGTGCTGGCCGACTTTGGCGGCGCGGTGCCGTTCAAGCCGGTAGATGCCGCCTCGCCCGATCTGGTGCAGACGGTGGAACCCTCGCCCGAGACGGCGCCCGATGGCGCCAGCGTGTTCTGCTACCGCGCTGAGAACCGTGGCAAGGCGGCCTCGGGCTGGTGCCGGATTTCGTACCCGCTGCCCAAAGCGCTGGACCTCTCGACGCATCGTCGGCTCGGCTTGTGGCTGCGCTCTGAAGGGCAGGGCGGTATCCTCAATGTGCAGCTTGCCGCCACCGACGCACGCCGCGATCACTATGTGCCGTTGAGCGCCTCGGGCTGGACCTACGTGGTCCTGGATGCGCCCGAGGACAGCCGCTACTACGACTACACCTGGCCTTACGGGTTCACCGATCTGATGTACACCTGCTGGCCGGTCTACACCCCGACCAAGGAGTTGAACCTCTACTTCAACGCGCTGCCGGCCGGCGCCAAGACCGCCTGCTGGATCAGCCGCATCGAGGCGCTGCAGGAGACGTCCTTGCCGCTGCGCTCGCCCGCCCTCGATGCCGGGGGCCAGCGCCTGGTTTTTCCGGTGACGCTCAAGCCGAACGAGTATGTCGAGTTGGACTGGCGCGGCCAGGGTCGGCACTTTGATGCCGATGGTGGTCTTCTGGCTGAGGTGGCGCCGGAGGGCGCGTTGCGGCTGCCGGTCGGCGAGAGCACGGTGCGCTTTGCCTGCACCCTCGAGGCCGCCGCCTCAGCGCGCGCCGAAGTGACCCTGGCCACGCGCGGCGAGCCGCTGCCGAACCCGACGGGTGAGCGCCAGCCCGCGCGTCGTCGCGCTGCCGCGGACAGGCTGGCCTACCCCTCGCTGGCCGCCGTCCCGTCGGCGGTCGGCGACGAGCTCAAGCTCCTCGCGGATGGCCGGGGCGGCTGGCGTCTGTTCCAGGGCTCGTACCTGCGTCTGGCCGACGACCCCGTGCAATCCGTCAGCGCCTTCGATGGGAAAGCGAATGTGTGGACGGTCGCGAGTGCCGCGGATACGGCCTGCCGGGCCGGGATCGTGCTCACCTATGCCGCCGGGACCCAGGACTACGACCATCCGCAGGCGCTGGTGGTGGAGAGTTTTGCCGATCTCACGGGCTACCGCGGGAGCGCCACGAATGCGTTTGAGAAGTACGTGGTCGGCGAAGGCAAGCAGTTCCACGCCGGCGGCCCGGTGCGCGCCGGGGTCACCCAGAGCTTTGCGGCCACCACGGCGGCGGCCAAGGTTGGCCCGTCGTGCGCCGTCTACAGCGCCACGAACGCGGCCGGCGCCGGCGGCTGGTGCGCCCTGGGAAAGCGCTTCGCGCCGGGGCTAGACCTGTCGCGCTTTACGCGCCTGGCGCTCTGGGTCTGCGGCGACAACAAGGGCGAGACGCTCAAGATCCAGTTCTGGGACACGGCCGGTAAGTACGCGGATTGGCTGGTGCCGGTCAACTACAGCGGCTGGCGCTTGCAGAGCTTCGACACCGCGACGGCGACCGGCTTTGATTGGGCCAGGATCGACTACCTGATCATCTACTATAACGGCCTGCCTGCGGACACCACCTGCGAAGTCCGCCTCGACGGTCTGAAGGCATTGCCGGCCGCGGGCAAGGCACTCGCCCTGGAACATGCGGTCCTCACGCTCAACGGCCGCCGCCTGGCGTTGCCGGACCTGGCCCCGGGCGCGGCTGTGACCGTGGATGGCGTTGGCCGGATTGGGTTGTGGCACCCCGGGAAGGAGCAGGCGACCGCCTCCAAGGCCAAGGGCGGCGGACTCATCCTGCAGCCGGGCGTGAATCAGCTTGAACTCAGCGGCGACAGCCAGCGCGGCGGACCCCCTGAAGTGACGCTGCGGGTGCTGCGCTTTGGCCCGGTGCGCCAGTAACCACAAGGAGCAGCCGATGTCCACCATGAACGTGAGTACCGCCGCGTTTTCCCGAGAGGTCGAACGCATTCTGCCGCTGGAAGCGCCCTACGATTACCACAAACAGCTGGCAGAGAGCCCCGTACACCGAGCCAGACGGGACCCCGAAGCCCGCCCGCAAGCTGGCGAGATGGCGCTGCCCGAGCACGGTTGGCGACTGCTCTGGAACCGGCATAGTTCGCCGCTGCTCGAGACGGCGGTTCGGGACTTTCAGGACTACCTGTCGACCTCGATGCAGGTGCAGGTCGAGGTGGCGGGCCTGGAGACGCTGGCGGATGGGCCCGGCCTGAGTCAGAGCATCGTGGTGGGGACGCGGGAACAACTACCCGGGTGCGGGACTGCCTTGCGAGGGCCGAAGGACTATGAGATCGTTGCGACGCCGGGACGGTTGACGGTCTGTGGCTTCGACGAACGCGGCGCGATGTACGGGCTGTACAACCTGGAAGCCCGGATGAATCTGCGCGAAGCGCCGTACTTGCCGGCGGATCTGCGGACGGTCCGGCACAGTCTCTACGACACCCGCATGGTCCAATCCTGGATGGGCTGGATGGAGTGGCCGGACTCGATTCTCTCGCACCTGGCCCACGACGGCTTCGATGCCATCTTTGCCTCGGTCTATGCCAACCCCAATGGCGACCGGACTACGGCGGAGACCTCGACCGAGTTCTATGCCCGCCTGCTGCATAAGGTGCGGCGTCAGGACCCGGCCCGGATGCGCGACCTGATTGACCGTGCCGCCCGCTTCGGCATCAAGGTCTATACGCCGATCATCTACCAGTACCTGGGGACCCCGGAAAGCGAAGCCGGATTGCGCCTGCTGGTGCGTGACATCCTGAAGCAGTTCCCGGACCTTCAGGGCTACGTGCTGCTGACCGAGGGCTTCTGGTACAAGCAATGGGGCGGTGGGCACAGCGCCAGCCCGGAGTATGTGCGGGACTGGGCGCGGCACTGGTGCCAGGCCGTCGGCATCGTGGCGGAAGAATGTCACCGGGTGAATCCCGCCATCGAGGTCCTGCCGTGGGAGTACAACATCGACTTCCGCCCGCAGAACGCCGAGATGAAGCGCTACTTCATCCAGCAGCTTCCCGGGGACACCATCCCGCTGCTCACCTGGGAGAATGGCAAGAGCTTCGAGTTGGACGGGATGCAGGGTTATCTATGCGACTACTCGCTGAACCAGATCGGGCCGGCGGAGGTGACCGACGCCCAGATCGCCGAGGCTCGCCTGCGGGGCATGAAGGTCTACTGCAAGGCCGATACCTTCGCTACCTGGCAGTTCGGCACCATTCCCTATCTGCCCTTCCCACACCAGTGGTACGAGAGGTACAAGGCCCTGGAGAAGTATGGGGTGAACGGTACGCTTGAGACTTGGAGCACGGGCTACAAGCCAAACTTCATCGCTGAGCTGCGGGCCTGGACCTGCTGGAGCGCCGCGCCGTCACTCGAGGAGATGCTCGGCGGGCTGGCCAGCCGCGACTTTGGAGCCGCGGGGAAAGAGCGGGTGCTCAAGGCCTGGGACTACTTCAGTCAAGCGATCCGGCTGGTGCCTGACACCGGGCCGCACATGGGGACCAACAACGCCATCGGCAACCCGCTGTTCTTCGTGGAGCCGCCGGCCCGGACCGTGACCTTCAACCACTCCTGGACGGACCATGGCCAATGGCTGGGTTACTTCGGGAGCAGCGTCGTCCCCTACTGGCCCTTCACTGTCTTCTACCTGGTCTTCTGCCCAGACTTTACCAACCGTACCAACCGCGCCGAGCTCTACGCGCGGGGCGTGTCGGGGGTGCAGGCCGGACCCGAAACCCCCGTCCTGCCGGTCTTCCTGAAGTACCTGCGGCAAGCGGCCGATCTCATGGAGAAGGGGCTGAAGCTGTACCGCGCGGCCGCCCTCGAGAGTCCGCCAGCCAAACGGCAAGGGGCCGTCCGCGAAGTGGTCATTGCCGAGCACCTGCAGCGCATGATCCAGAGCAACGGCGCCATCCTGGAGTTCGAAGACCTGCGCCTGCGGCAGGCGGTCGAGTCCGACGGCCCGAAGGCGCTGGCGCTGCTGGACCGTATGGAAGGCATTCTCCGCCAGGAAGTGGTGCGCACCAAGCGCTCGCTGCTGGCGGTCACCCGGGACTCCCGCCTAGGCTTTCAGTTCGAGCAGGACTACGTCTACACCCCTTACTCTCTGCGCGAGAAACTGGGAGTCCTGCGGGAGACCCTGAAGCTGCACCTACCCGCCGCCCGCCGGTCGTGGAACGGTAAGGGCAGCGGCGGCCGCGATTCGGTCGTCGGGTGACGGCCTGCTCTCGCCCTCGAGGAATCACCTTGCCAGGCACGTGGCCATGGCAACCTGATCGACCTGGTGCCGACAGGTAGTGGCTGCTTCGATGAAGCTGCCATGGGGCGCACGCTCAGCGAGCGAGCGCCTACTTCCGGGCGTCCATGTTGCGCCCGGTGGCGAGTACGGGTTCGCGTAACCGGGGTGACCCTCACACCAGTCCGAGGGCGGCCCGGCGCGTTCGCCTTGGCAAATGACCTCGCCCGCCCGCGTTCGCTCCGCTGATCTTGTTGGGCAATCCTCAGCGTTTGATGGTCTGACGCTTGTGCTGACTCATGTCGTCGGCGTGTCCTTGGATACCCAGCCGTCGAATGTGCTGTATGCAGGCGGCGCGATCGGAGCGAAACAGAAAAGAAAAAAAGACCTGTGCAATAAGGGAGTCCGTCTGGAGCGCTGAAGGCGCGCTGAGATACCAGCCCAGGGCAACGCCCCATGGGCGCTAAGATAACGAAACTCGGTCGCTTTTCGCCCTCCGAAAGCGGTGTCGATCCACCGCACTCCAAAGCACCCCACGTTGTTGGGGTGAAGTATGATACCGCCTGTATTGGCGCAGCCAGGCAGGCTTTGGACTGTCGGCGGCTTGACGCCGCTTTCTCACCCTTTGGGGTCGTAAGCGGGGGATCCGGTGCCGTTCCCACAGAAGGCATGATCCGGTGCCGTTCCCACAGAAGACATTGCCCCAAAGGCATTAGCTGCTGCCTGAGTAGGGATCCGGTGCCGTTCCCACAGAAGGATCCGGTGCCGTTGATCCGGTGCCGTTCCCACAGAAGGCATTGCCCCAAAGTCATTAGCTGCTGCCTGAGTCGCTTCCATAACACCTTAGCCGCGTTCTCGATGGCCCGAAACCGCTGGTAGGTATTCCAGGCCTCTGGTTAGATCCGGTGCCGTTCCCACAGAAGGCATTGCCCCAAAGGCATTAGCTGCTGCCTGAGTCGCTTCTATAACACCTTAGCCACATTCTCGATGGCCCGAAACCGCTGGTAGGTATTCCAGGCCTCTGGTTATGTTGCGCGCAA
>CAILKC010000773.1 GCA_903834675.1 uncultured Victivallales bacterium
AAGCGCTTTGGGTCATACGAGGTTGCTGCAAGTCTCATACAAGCAAACCCCTACGGAGTTGACTTGCGCCCAAATCATACCACGAGCCTTGACTACCACATTGTAGGACCCTAGACTAGTGCCGGTGTTGGCCGACTCGCCCGTAGTGGATTGGGCACGGGGCCGCGGCCAACCGAGGAAGCAGGAAGGCCCGACGTGCAAGGAAGGCGCATACCATGAAATGGATCGGCGATCTGCTCAAGGCCAAGGGGCACCAGGTCTGGTGCGTCCGGCCGACCGACTCCGTCTTAGACGCCATCAAGCTCATGGCAGAGAAGGAGATCGGGGCGCTGGCCGTGACCGACGGCGACCGTGTCGAAGGCATTTTCTCCGAGCGCGACTATACCCGTAAGGTCATTCTCCGGGGCCGCTCCGCGACGACGACCACGGTCCGCGACGTGATGACCACCAAGGTAGCCGTGGTCGACCCCCAGAAGACGGTTGAGGAATGCATGGCCTTGATGACTCACATGCACGTCCGGCACCTGCCCGTAATGGACGGCGGCAAGCTGGCCGGCATGATCTCCATCGGCGACCTGGTGAAGGCCATCATCGCCGAGCAAAAGTTTGTCATCGAGCAACTCGAGAACTACATCTACGGGACCCCGTCGACCCGCTGACCGGGCGCAGGTCAGTTCCGTAGGGGTTTGCTTGTATGAGACTTGCAGCAACCTCGTAGGACACCAGGCGCTGCCCATTCCGCCCTTCGTCCGCCGCGGCGGACGAAGGGCGTTGGAGGGCGCCGCGGCGGCAAGTCTCATTCCGGTCTGTCCGGCCGCCACGCCGGGGGCTCGGCTGATCCGCCGCGACTCGCCTTCCCGAACGCCGCTGGCCCTCTGCGGCGCTTGCCGTCCGCGCCAGCAACACCCTTCACACGTCGCAGAGATCGACCGCCTCGCGCAGGCTGGTCAAGGGGTCTCGCGTCGGCACGAACTCGTGCCCGACGTAGCCCTGGTAGCCGCTCTCGGCGATGGCTTTCATCAGCGGCAGGTAGTTGATCTCCTGCGTGCCGTCAATCTCATTGCGCCCCGGGTTGCCGCCCGTGTGGAAGTGGCCGATGTAGGCGATGTTTTCCTTGATGGTCCGGATCAGGTCCCCTTCCATGATCTGCATGTGGTAGATGTCATAGAGGACCTTGACCCTGGGGCTACCGACGCGTTTGCAGATGTCGACGGTCCACGGCGTGCGGTCAGCCTGGTAGTCCTTGTGGTTGACCTTCGAATTCAGCAACTCGACGACCAGCGTCACCTGCTTCGCCTCCGCCAAGCCCGCGACCTGCTTGAGGGCCGCGACACAGTTCGCCGCACCCTCCTCCTCGGAGATACCTTCGCGGTTCCCGGAGAAACAGACGACGTTGGGGAAGCCGGCGGCCGAGGTCGCCTCGATCGACTCGCGGATCTGGCGCAGGCAGAGCTCGTGGTTTTCCGTGTGGTTCAGCCCCTTGGTGAGGCTGTGGCTGGGGGTGCAGGTGCAAATCAGGCCGAATTCCTTGAGCTGCGCGAACTCCGCGGGGCCGACCAGGTCAATGCCCAGCAACCCCATCTCCGCACAGGCCTTGCAGAATTCTGCGGGCGGGATCTTCCCGTAACACCAGCGGCTGACCGCTTGCTTGATCCGTCCTTTTCTCGGGGTCATCGTCCTCATTTCCTTTCCGGGTTTGTCGGTACGCACCAGGCCGGAGATCATTCAGACCACCGTTGTCGCCCGTGCCCCGACCGTAGCTTGCGCCGCGGCACCTGCGTGGGGCGGGTTCCACTCAAAGCCTTTGCTCTGTACGCTGGATGACCATGTCCTGCCACTCGCGACCCAGAGTGACAAAGCGGGCCGACCAGCCCGAGATGCGCACCGATAAGTTCGGATAGCGTTCGGGGTGCGCCTGCGCCTCACGCAACACTCCTGCGTCGGCCACGTCCACCTGCAGGTAGAACCCGCCCTGCGCCACAAACGTCTTGAGCAGAGTCTCCAGCGCCTGCACGCCGCGCTCGTCCCCCAGGCATCCCGGGTGGAACTTCAGGTCCAGCGGCGTGCCGCAGGTGAGCAGCGAGAAGTCCTGCTTGCAGAACGAGCGAATGACGGCTGTCGGTCCACGCCGGTCGGTGCCCGGGGTCGGCGCCAGGTTGCTGGCCAGGGTCTCGTGCGCCTTGGCGCCAAAGGGTTGTGCCGTACGCTGCGGTCGGAATGCCAATTCGCGCCCAAAAGTGCTGATTCCGGGCGGCATGAACACCCCCTTACGGCGTGGCCGTTCGCGACAGATGGAGACGAAATCGGTAAACACCCGAGTCAGCATCGCGTCGGCCGCCTCGTCGTCGTTGCCATAGAGAACCAAGTCGCGGCGCAACCCTTGCCGCAACTCCTCGTGCCCCTCCCAGTCCCGCCGCAGGATGTCGGCCAGTTCGCCGAGGCTGAACCGGCGCTCGGCAAAGACCAGGTGTTGCAGCGCGTACAGGCTATTGGCGGTGTCCGGCATGCCGCCGGCGTGCGGGCTGCACACCGTGTAATGCGCCCCGCGCCCATGATAAGGCCGGGCCGACTCGATGCAGTCCTCCACCAACAGCGACAGCAGCGGCGACGGCGGCCCCTGCGAGTACACCGCCTCGCCGCGCACGCCGAGGGCCTCCAGCGTCTGGCGCAGCTTGCCCAGGAAAAGGGCGTAGAAGGCCTCAAACGTGGCACAGTCAGGGGTCACCGTGTCGGCCGGCCCGAGCCCCAACGTGTTCTGAAAGACCAGCAACAGGTCAAAGGGTAGGTAGGCGAATGCCGTCTTGCCGGGGATGGTGACCTCCCAGCAGCCGTCGTTGGCGAAGTCCCGGGCGTGCTCCAGCGGGTAGCCGAACTCGACCAGCGACTGAATGATCAACTCGTCGTTGTAGATGGAGACGATGCCACCGCCGAGGCGCTGCACTTCGGCGATGCGACGCCAGAGCCGTTCCGGGGTCTGGCGGTTGACGCGCACCGCAATGGGGAAGTCGCTGATATGCAGTTCTTCGGCGATGTCGAGAATCAGGAACGTGACCTCATTGCAGACCTGGCGGCCGGCTTCGTCCACGCCCCCCAACACGACATTCTGGTAGAACTGGGCATCGCCGCCCGAGGGGCCGTGATCCTGGCGGCAGCCAATCCACTCGCAGCCCTTGATCCAGAAGTGCGCCAGTAAGTCGCGCGCCTCATCTAGCGTAATGACGGATTCGGCCAGGTCGTGGTGCAGGTAGGGTCCCAGCATCTTGTCCATCCGGCCCAGGCCGGACCAGTTGCCGCACAGACGCTGGAATTCCCACAGGAACCAGAGCGCCTGCAACGCTTCGCGGAAGGTGCGCGGCGGCTTCTCCGGGACCGGCTCTAGGGCGGCACGAACCTCCTCCAGGCGAGCCCGCTCCGCGGCCGTCGCTACCGCGGCCTGCGCCGCCAGCTCGTCGAGCAGGCGACGATGCCAGACCGCCATGGCGTCAAGACAGCGCTCCAGCGCTTCGAGGAACGCCGCCTGCTCCGCGCCCAGATCGCCGACGGCTCGGCGGGCCGCGATGCGGGGGCGCCAGGAGCAGAGCCCGTCGCGCAGCACTCGCTCAAAACCGAGCGTGATGTGGCTGGTCCCGGCGACCCCGGCCACCGGTATCTGGTGATAGGCGGACTCGAGCAGCGGCGCCGCGCCCGCCAGCCGTTCCTCGGCGCTGACGAACAACGGCGCCTCTGCGGCGATGCGCATGACCGCATGGGCAGCGCGCAACTCGGCTGACGCGCTCGCTTCCGCCGCGCTGAGGCTAAACGTCGCCCGGCCCATGCGGCGGCCGTACTCGCCCAGCAGGACACGCGCGGCCAACCGCCGGGTCGCTTCCGGCAGCCGCCGCACCGGCGGGCCCTGCAGCGCCGCCCCAAAGGAATCGTCCAGTTGCCTGGCGGAGGTCGGCTCGGTAGTCATCGAGAAGGTCTCCTTGCGCTCGTTCCCGGCCGCGGCGGGCGCCCGGCTCCCGTGGGCCGCCGCGGCGCGCCGGCCTGGCCCGGCGGCAGATGCCGATCAGGAAACAGGACGCGGTGCTGATCCTCGCGCTCGCGGTCCGTTCGGGCCACGTGAATGGGATGGCCCGCAGCGTCGCAACCGGCGTAAAACATGGCCGTCGCCACCGTTCCCGGCGTCGGCACAAAACACTGGACCTGCTGCGGTTGCCAGCCCTGGGCCCGAAACCACGCCGCCAGCTGCGTCATGTCATCCATGGAACACCCGGGAAAAGCACTCATGACGTACGGCACCACATATTGCTCCCGGTCCTGGCCCGCGCTCACCCTACCAAAGACCTCCAGAAAGCGCTCGAAGAGGCTGAAGTCGCTCTTGCGCATCAGCTTCAGCACGTGGTCGACGCAGTGCTCTGGAGCCAGCTTCAACTGTCCGCCCACAAACTCCGCGGTCAGGCCGCGGGCGAACTCCGCATCCTCCAGGGCCAGGTCATGGCGTACGCCGCTGGCGACGCGCACATGCTTGACGCCAGGAACCGCACGAGCCGCACGCAGCAACCCCAGGTACTCGCGTTGCCGCGGCTGCAGGTGTGGACAGATCCCAGGCGAGAGGCAACTGGGCCGCAGGCAGCGCGACGGCTCAGCGCCGCAGGCAGCCCCCCAGAAGTTTGCCGTCGGCCCGCCAATGTCCGTAAGCGCCCCCGACCACTCCGGGTGCTGCGTCATGGCCCGAATCTCGCGCAACACCGATGCCTGTGAACGCGAGCGGATGCGCCGCCCCTGGTGCAGCGCCAGCGCACAAAACGAGCACCCGCCGCCGCAACCGCGCACCGCGGTCACGCTCCAACGCACCATGTCGAGCCCGGGAATGCGTTCGCCGCAGTCGGGGTGTGCGTCGCGGGTGAACGGCAGGTCAGCGATCCGCTCGAAGTCGGCGGTCCCGGGCGCCGTCGGCGGGGTCAGGATGATAAAACGGTCGCCATGCGCCTGCGCCAGAACGGTCGTCCCCTGATGCACCTGCCGCTCGATGGCCACCGTGGCCTCCAGCAGCGCCGCCGGCCGGGCCAGGATGTCCTCGTATGACGGCAGAACCTCCGCCTCCGCGGGCCGCGCCCCGATATAGGCCGCCCCGGGAAGGCCCTCGAGACCGATGCCGTCCCGCAGACGCCGAGCCACCTCGATGAGGGTGGATTCCGCCATGCCGTACAGAATCAGATCGGCCTTGGCATCGAGAAGCAGACTGCGCCGGACGCTGTCGCTCCAGAAGTCGTAGTGCGCCGCGCGCCGCAGCGACGCCTCGATGCCACCCAGGATGACCGGGAGGCCGGGGAAGGCCTGCCGCACCAGGTTGCTGTAGACGATGCAAGCGCGGTTTGGCCGCCGACCCGCCAGGCCGCCCGGCGTGTAGGCATCGTCAGAGCGCTTCTTGCGGAAGGCGGTGTAGTGGGCCAGCAGCGAGTCCAGACAGCCCGCCGAGATGCCGCAGAAGAGGCGCGGCCGACCCATGCACTGGAGGTCCTCCGGCGAGTCCCAGCGCGGTTGCGCCACGATGCCGACGCGGTAGCCCTCCGCCTCCAGCACCCGGCCCAGCAACGGCACCCCGAAGGCGGGATGGTCAGCATAGGCGTCGCCGCTGACCAACAGCACATCGAGCTGCTCCCAGCCACGCGCCGCCATATCTGCCCGGGATACAGGCAGGAAACGCGAGCGCTCGGCCGCGCGCCGCGGCGGCCTGAGCTCAGGGACCGTTGCGGGACGCCTGGGCGGGGTGTGTCGCATCTCTATGCCCGGCCTCTACTCGCCCTCGAACTCGGAGAGGAAGAAGATCTTGTAGCCCTGCGCGTGGAGCCGCTTCTCGCCGCCCACCTCCGGCAGATTGACGATGAAGGCGATCTCGGCCACGATGCCGCCGAGCTTCTCGATCAGCGCCGCTGCCGCCAGGGCGGTACCGCCGGTGGCCAGCAGGTCATCGACCAGCAGCACCCGCGCGCCGGCCGCAAAGGCATCCTTGTGAACCTGGATGCGGTCGGTGCCATACTCCAGCGCGTACTCCTGCGTGATCGTCTCGCCCGGCAGTTTGCCGGCCTTGCGGATCGGCACAAAGCCCTTGCCCAAGGCGCCGGCAATGGCCCCACCCACGATGAAACCCCGCGCCTCGATCCCCGCAACCACGTCAAACGAAACCGCGGCGGAGCGGTAGCGCTGGGTGAACCCCTCGAGCATCAGCCGGAACCCCTCCGCGTCCTTGAGGAGCGTGGTGATGTCTCGGAACATGATGCCCTTCTTGGGGTAGTCGGGGATCGTCCTGATGCGTGACTTGATGGACATGCTGTCCTCCTGTTGGCTAGCACGTACAGACATCGCCATAGGCCGTGATCCTGGGGATCACCGCAACGAAGAGCCGGATGACCTTGTCGGCGTTCTTCTTCATGGACGCCATGACCATTTCGAAGGTCACCTGCGCTTCGTCTTCGTGCCAGCAATCGTAGTCGGTCGACATCGCTGTGGCGGCGTAATGCAGCTTCAACTCCCGGGCCAGGGTCACCTCCGGCACCGTGCTCATGTTGATCACATCGGCGCCCCAGCCCCGAAACATATGGCTTTCGGCGCGGGTCGAGAAACGCGGCCCCTCGATGGTGACCACCGTCTTCCCGGTGTGATGCTCGAAACCCAGTTCGGCAGCCTGGGCGGCCAGAAGCGCGCGGAGCTCCGGGCAGAAGGGCTCTGACATCGGCGTATGCACGACCGTGTCGCCGTCGAAGAAGGTGGTTTCACGACGACGGGTGTGGTCGATGAACTGGCTGGGAAAGACGAGGTGCCCGAGCGCAATCTCCTGGCGCAGCGAGCCCACGGCGGTGGCCGCCAGAACGTGGGTGCAGCCATGTTCCCTCAGGGCCCAGAGATTGGCCCGGAAGTTGACCCGGCTGGGCATGATCGTATGACCTCTGCCATGGCGGGCCAGGA
>CAILKC010000774.1 GCA_903834675.1 uncultured Victivallales bacterium
GGGAAGCGCTTTGGGTCATACGAGGTTGCTGCAAGTCTCATACAAGCAAACCCCTACGGAGCTGACTTGCGCCCCCCGGCCCTGCGGGTGCCGTGGCGGGAGGGAGATCATGCGACCTCTGCTACTCTCGCTGACTGTCTTGCTCTCGACCTGCCGCGCGGCCACCGCTGCAGCAGAGACCGCACCCGCAGTAGATCGGCGCCAGGAGTATGAAGGAGTCTGCCGCACGCGGCAGCAGCGGGCTGCGCTGACGGAGGAACTGGAGCTTTCTCCACCCCGGATCCCCCTGGGTTCATACGGTTCCGTCCTCGCCGCTGCACAGCGTGCCCACGCCGAGGCCCACGCCAAGGCCTATCCTGATGCCGAGCCGTCGAAGCGGCCACGCATCGCCTGCGGCCAGGATCCGGCCGTAGAGGAGCGCGCTGGGGGCTTCCGTTTCACGTGGGACCACGTCAGCAGCGACCACAGCGGGTACCGCGTTGTGGCCGAGCGCGCTCAGGACGGCAAGACCAGCATCGTTGAGGTCATATTCGGCCACGGATTGGGAGGAGTGCAACCATGAAACGGATTCTCGCAGCTCTGGTCGTGGCACCCCTGTTCATCGCGGCGCTGGGCGCGGCGGAGCCACGGTCATACCCGTGCTACCGGCTGGCGGCGGCGCCGGAGGTCGACGGGAAGTTGGATGACGCTGTCTGGCAGAGTCTGCCCGAGGCCACCGGCTTCCACACCCTCAAGCAACCAGGCTTTGCGGTGCGCAAACCGACCGCGTTTCGGCTGGGCTGGACTGCGGACGGGCTCTATCTGGCCGTACGCTGTCGGGAACCGTTTGGTCGTCTCATCCACGCGCTCACGAACGACGCCGAGCCGCTCTGGGACGATGACAGCATTGAGGTCTTCGTGGCGCCGGGGGCGGCAGACTACTTCCAGTTCATCGCCAACACGGTCGGCGCCCGCTGGAACGGCGGCAAGTCAAAGGGCGAGCAGGCGCTCTGGCCGTGGGTCGCGAAGGCGCAGGTTCTGGGGGACGATTGGACCCTTGAGATGCACATTCCGTTCAACGTGCTGGGGCGCTCCCCGGCAGCGGGGGACACGTGGACATTCAACCTCGGCCGCAACGTGCTCAGCGGTCCGGCCAGCGAGCGTTTCTCCTCCTGGGCCGCGGTGCAGCGGGGCTTTGGCGATGTTGCGAACTTCGCAGAGCTGGCCTTCAGGGACGCTCCCGTGGCCGCGGAGGCGGCCGCCGCCACAACGCAGATGGCGACGGAGTTCAGCACCTTTGCGAAGCAGGTGGCCTCCAGGAATCTCGTCGCCAACGGCAGCTTCGAGGACGGCCTTGTCGGCTGGGGCCTGCGCGAGGAGGGACGCATCGCGGTTGACACGGCGACCGCGACGGTCGGTAAGGCCTCGGTCCGGCTAGACGGCTCCGGCGGCGCGGACTTGTTTGTCAATGCGATCCAGGGGCTGAAGCTCAAGCCCGCCACGAAGTACCTCCTGCGTTGCGACATCAAGCGCTCGCAGTTCGCCTCCGGCACCCTCAGCGTGGACGTCATCGAGCGCGACCAGAAGGACGTGGAGTGGACCTATCACCGCTGCGGCCACCGCCCCGTCAGCGGCGATGCGCCCAACGCCTGGGGCCACTACGAGCTGCGCTTCGAGACCAGTCCCAACCTGCTGGAGGCCATGCTGATGCTCTACAACATCAAGAGCGGCGCCACGGCCTGGTACGACGGCGTCGAACTGGTGGAGGACGACGGTTCCGAGCCTGGCGTCCCGGGGCTGGCATCGGCGCCCGTCCGGGTTGAGTTGCAGGCACGCGACGCTGCGGTGAAGCTCCTGGTCAATGGCGAAGCCATCACGGTGCAGCCGGGGCAGCCGGTCCAGACCCGGATTCAGGAAGGCGTTACGGTCTTCGGCATTGAGGCGCAGGCGCAGGGCCCGAACCCGGGCGTCAAGGTGCGGATCGCCAGCGACCCGCAGACCGACCGTCGCTGGCGGGCCTCCGGCCAGGAGAATCCGGCGTGGTCAAACCGTGATTTCGACGATACGTCCTGGCCGCTGGCCGCGGCTGATGCGGGGGGCTTTCTGTGGGTTCCCGGCGGCGCGCCGCGGGCGCTCCTCCGCCAGACGGTGCTCTGGAACGCACGTCACGACGGCCCCGACCGCTGCCTGAACCCGCTGATCAAGGAGTGGGGGATCTCGGAGGGCGCTATGGAGAACCTGGCGCTGATGCTCTACTCGCACTTCCCCTTTGCGCTGGAGGACTTCGAGTTCATCCTGGATGTCCCCACGGAATTCCGCTTACTGGATATCATGCAAGAGGTCGGGCGTGGTCTGCACAATGTCCGGCCGGCGGGGGTGGTCACGGAGGAAACCGAACACGGCGGGCGGCCGTACACCCGGTACCGGATTGCCGAGGCCAAGGCCAACGTGGGCCCGGACCGGATCACCGGCCAGTTCCTGCCTGTGTTCCTGGAGAAATGGTCTGCCACGGAACGTTCCACAGCCTGGTACTACCGGCGCGTGGCCAGGGGAAACTTCACCGAGCTGGAGCAGACGATCCCCGTGCGGGTGCTGCCCCCGATTGACGGCCGGTTCTGCAAGAAGATCATGATCTCCCAGTACTGCTCCGAGCCCTGCTCCGGCTACTACCCCGGCGCGCGCTTCTCTCCGGAGCACTACGAACAGCACATGCGCCAGTCGCTCCAGGCCGGCTTCAACACCTGGATCGGCCCATCCGCCACGACCGCCGACAAGGTCCTGAAGGCCGGCGGGCGCCTCATCATCTGGTCCAACTACCCCTTCTACGGCATGAAGAACGTGACCTCCCGGCCCGGCTACCGCTGGCTGCAGGAGCACACCGAGGCGCGGGCCCGCTATTTCGAGGACAGCGAGACGTGGGAGAAGCGCGACCAGTACTGCCCGTCATACGTCGTGGGCGAGGGACGCGCCGCTTTCCTGGCCGAGGTGAAGCAGTCCTACGCAGGCATGCTGGCGAAGCTCCCCGGCACCGCCATCATCTGGAGCGACTGGGAGGAGGTCGCCTGGGACCCGGCGCATGGCTCCCCGGGCGCTGCCGCCCGCGAGGGCAAAGGGAGCTGGTGTTTCTGCGACCGCTGCAAGCAGGAGTTCCGCACCTGGGCCAAGCTGGCGGCGGACGTCGACCTCGCCGACGCGGCGATCTTCAAGAACCACAAGGCGCAGTGGGACACCTTCCGCGTCGGGCTCGACGGCAAGGTGGCCGCCGTCGCCAGACAGGCAGCGAACGAACTTGGCAAGCCCTACATGCTCTACTCCTGGTCGTCGCACACGAAGCTATGGTCGGCGCTGAAGGGCTGCCTTGACGCGGCCTTCCCGGGCGTTCCCGGCAACGAGGCCGGTGACGCCGCCGGGCAGCGCTACCTGGACGAGGTCATGGTCATGTTCCGCGACCAGGTCGGCCTGGACCGCTCGAAGGTGATGGGGCAGGAGTTCGCCATGGGGCACTGCTTTGCGCAGAGCATCAAGCCGCAGGCATTCCTGAGCAAAGCGGCCGACTACGAGGATCCGAAGCTGCAGAAGCGGGAGATCCTGCGCGTGGTGGCGGCACTCGGTCTGGGCGTGGACCTATGCACCTCGATGGACCGCGTGGGCGGCATGCTGTACTGGATTGGCGAGGCGACGCGCATCCTGGCGACGTACGAGGATCTTTTCTACGAGGGTGAGCGCGCCGATGGGCTGGCGGCCTGCGACACGCTCCAGTACCCGAATGTCCTCGTGCTCAAGCGCGGTGGCGAGCGGCTGGTGCTGCTGTTCAACGAGGGCGAGCAGCCGCAGTTGGTCACGCTGAGCAATCGGGAGTTGCAGCCCGGCCAGGTCGCCACCGTTTTTGGCAGTGACCAGAAGACCGACGCACCCGCCGAGATGCGCCTGACCATCCCGGCCCAGGACGTCGCCGTGATCCATATCCGCTGAGGGAGGGTCCGATGAACGCCAAGGCGAGCCGCACGGTCCTGATTACGGGCACCTTTCTCGACGGCCTGGCCTGCGACATCCCCAGCCAGAACTGGGGTGCCGCGGAATGGGCCCAGCAGTTCGACGTCTTCCGCGAGATGGGCATGGATACCGTCATCATCATCCGGGTCGGCTGGCGCGACCTGGGCATGTACCCCTCGCGGGTCATGCCCACGCCCATCGTCGAGCGTGACGACCTGGTGCAGCTCTTTCTGGACGAGTCACAGCGTACCGGCCTGAGGCTGTACATGGGGGGGTACGACGTATCCCGTGTGCGGCTTCACCGTGATGTCAGGTCGGCGGGCCGCCGCCGCAGTGGCGGGTTCGGCAAGGCAGCGCACGAAGTCGCTGCCATCGCCGCCGCGCCCGCCTCCACCGTTGCCGTGGGGTCGAGTTGCCAGCCGGTGCGGGTCACAGCCTCAAGGCCGCCTTCGAAGCCGCCGTTAGGCACCAGGTTCGGCCCGGCGGCGCCGGCAAGGGGCAGTACGCTGAGCCAGACGGACGCGGCGAGTCCGCCCAGGGAACGACGTGGTAGGCAGCCTCTCATCGGGTTGTCTCTCCTGGGGTTAAACCGCAGACGCCAGGCCGCTGCCACAGTCGTTGCGGCGACCTCTGTTCAGCGGCGCGGTCCGACCGTGCTGAGGTCGATCGGCTCGAAGCCTAGCGACAGGGCAGGGGAGGTGTCGGCCAAGCGGTAGTCGTGCCGTGCGGCAGCCACAAACTGCGGATCCGCGACCACGCTCTCTTTGTCGAATCCCAAGCCCCGCCAGAACTCGAAGGGGCGGAACCACTGGGCGTAGGGCTCGTCTCCGGGGAGGCAGAACCTGAGCCCGCCGCCCGCCAGCCAGTAGAGGTTTCTGTCCCAGGTCGCGACCGTCTCCGGCATGCGGCGGCCAGCGTAGACCGCTACCGACTCCGGGGAAGCGAAAGCGACGATGTTATGGTGGAACTCCGTGCCGCTGCTGTTGTTGGCGAAGTTGGCGATCAGGATCTGCCGCCGTGGGCCGTTGTCGACGAAGAGGTTGTTGAAGATCTTGTTGTCCTTGCCGCCCTGGACCATCAGCCCGCCATCCTGCGCCCCGTAGACCACGTTGTGGTGAACCGTGAAACCGCCGGCGAAGGAGTCCAGGTAGATGCCCCAGGAGTTCCACATATCCCGGCCCATCATGGACGAGTAACCCCCGGTATCATGGATCAGGTTGTAGCGGAAGATGCTCTGCGTGCGGTGCTCGCGGCTGTGCTGGGTGACCTCCAGGCCGCCGGTGTCGTAGGTCTCGGTATTCAGATCGTGCAAGTGGTTGTACTCGACGATGTTGTTGGTGCTGGTGTGATGGGCCAGGCTGATGCCCCAGCGGGTCGTGTCGTGGACGTGATTGTGGGCGATCAGGGCGCCATGGACCTGGTCGCCGGTGGAGATGCCGGCCACGTGTTTGTAGACCCAGCCGAGGTGGTGGATGTGGTTGTCGGAGATGACGGTGCCGCGCGGCGACTCGTCGACGTAGATGCCGCCCTCGGCGCCGTAGCAAATCTCGTTGCCGACGATGCGCGTGGTGCTGCCACGCTTACTGTGCAGCCCGGCTTTACCGAGGTTCCGCAGCCGACAGTTCTCGATCGTGATGCCCTCGGTCTCGCGCAGGGTGAGGACCCCATCGGTGCTGCGGCCGTAGGCCACAAACCCATCGTCGGGAGTGTAGTCGGTCTCCTGCAGGGTCAGGCCGGAGAGTCGGATCCAGCGTACCGGCTTCTCGGGTTCGCCGCGGAATTCAAACAGGCGGGTCAGGCGCGGGGCGATGACGGGCGTGTCACCCGTCAGCGGCGCCGTCGGCCACAGGTAAAGGACCCGCGCCTGGCGGTCCAGGTACCACTCGCCGGGGCAGTCCAGCTCTTCCAGGAGGTTCTCCACAAAGTAGCGATCGCCACTGCAGATCTCGACGGCGGCTTCCTTGCCGCTGACTCCTACCAGCCCGGCGGCCACGTCGATCCGCTCCAGTTTGACGATTTCATTGAAGGCGCGGCAGGATGCCGGCGATGACGGCCAGAGATGCACTTCAGCTTCGGGCGCCTCGGCCCAGGAGAGCTTGACCTGGCCGCTGGCGAAGGGGAATTCGGTCTTGCTTTGGGTGGCGGCCAGGCCGCTGCCCCTGGCGATCTGCAGGCCGTTGGACGCCTTGTAGTCTTCGCCCTGAATGATCACCCGCTGCCGGCCGGGGGCGACGGGTGGCAAGCGCCACGAGGCGGCGCTCCAGTCTGGATCGTCGGTCAGCACCAGGGCGTCGAAGTTCAGCCCGCCGCCCTGGTCATTGGTCCAGCGTAGGGTACGCGCACCGGCTTGGAGGCTGAGGGTTGCGGTCTTGGCCCAGGCGAACTGCTGCCAGCCGCCCGAGTCCGGCAGGTTGGTCAGGACCGTCTTCTCGCCGCCGTCGACGCTGAAGCTGGTTTGTCCGGCCATATCGTCGCGGCCCAGTTGCTTCATGCCATGAGCATAGAGCAGCCAAACGTGGTAGGTGCCGTCCGTCGGAACTGCGACGTCCCACTCCAGCCAATCGCCGGCGTTGTGGGCTGCCCCAACCGCCTCGCCGAAGCAGTCCGGACGGACGTAGAGAAAGCCCTTGCGGTAGGGGTCGGCCGGGTCGTAGTTGGGGTAGCGCGCCCGGAC
>CAILKC010000775.1 GCA_903834675.1 uncultured Victivallales bacterium
GCCGCGCTTTCAGCGCTCCGCGGCGTCTGGCCTTCGCGACACGTCCCGCCGGAAGTCTCCCCCAAGAGTCACGTGACCCGTTCTGCTCGCCGGAGGCGGAGACGATCGAAACAGAAACCCCTACGGAGCTGACTTGCGCCCCAGAGCCAGGGGAGGGCTCTTTCTTGAAACCGCCCTGTTGCGGAGCCCGCTACCTCGGAATATGGTCGGGGGCGCCGGTTCAGGCGGCGAGCACGGCAACCGGGACGACGGGAGACGGACAGGCGCAAGAGCGAAAGAGGCACACAGGAGCTGGCATCATGACGCACAAAGAACGGGTGACGGCGGCACTGCGGCACCAGCAGCCCGACCGGACGCCGTACTGCATCGGCTTCACCCAGAAGGCCGCCGCGGCGCTGGAGGCGTGGTGCGGCAACCGCGATTTCCTCAAGCTCATCGACAACTCGGTGCATGGGGTCGGGGCCAAGCCCGGGCCCAAGGACCGCTGGCTGAGCGAGACGCTGTGGCAGGACGAGTTCGGGGTGCAGTGGGACCGCAGCATTGACCGCGACATCGGCAATGTCTGCAACTGCGTTCTGCCGGAGCGCAGCCTTGACGGCTTCGAGTTGCCCGACCCGCGCGCCGCCGCCAAGTTCGAGGGTTTTGCCGAGCGTTGCGCCGCGGGCAAGGACAAGTTTGTGCAGTTCGGCATCGGTTTCTCCTTGTTCGAGCGCGCCTGGACCTTGCGCGGCATGGAGAACCTGTTCATCGACATGGTCGAAGCCCCTGCCTTTGTCGAGGAACTGTTGGACGCGATCTGCGACTACAACGTCGCCCTCTCCCAGCAGGCCGTGACCTACGACATCGACGCCATCCACTTCGGCGACGACTGGGGCTCGCAGCTTGGGCTGCTGATGGGCCGCAAGATGTGGGAGCACTTCCTCATGCCGCGCCTGGCCCGGCAGTATGCCGCCGGCAAGCGCGCTGGTAAGTTTGTCACCATCCACTCCTGCGGCAAGGTGCAGGAGGTCTTCCCACAGCTCATCGAGATCGGCCTGGACTGCTTCAACCCCTTCCAACCCGAAGTGATGGACCCCTACGAAATGAAGCGGCTTTATGGCGACCGGCTGAGCTTCTGGGGCGGCATCAGCACCCAACGGCTGCTCCCCTACGGCACGCCTGACGAGGTCCGCCAGGAGGTCCGCCGGATGATGGCGGAAGTCGGTCGCCAGGGGGGCTACATTCTGGCGCCGGCGCATGGGATTCCCGGCGATGCTAAGCCGGAAAATATCATGGCCATGATCGAGACGGCGAACGCGCAATAGGCGTTAGAGCGGTCAGCGGCAGCGTCAGACGGCTGGGTTGTGGCTGAGCGAACGCGGTTTGGTGGACCGGCTTTTTCGACCGCAACCCGCCGGGTCTACAGCCTTCGTTCTATACCCCGCGCGGGCTGGGGTTGTCACTTATAATGCTAAGGCTGACGAATTCGAGCGAGGGCTCCGGCAGGCGCACGCAATTCTAAGGAGACTTCACCCCATGAACCGCATCCCGAGACGGCGTTTCACTCGCAGAGATAGCCTCAGGGCCCGCTGCTTCACCCTCATTGAGTTGCTGGTGGTGATTGCGATTATCGCCATCCTGGCGGCGATGCTGCTGCCGGCCCTGGCCAAGGCTCGGGACAAGGCCCGCACCATCTCCTGCATGAGCAACGTCAAGCAGATCGGCCTGGCCATCCTCATGTACAACGATGACAACAAGGACCGCATGGTGCCGGC
>CAILKC010000776.1 GCA_903834675.1 uncultured Victivallales bacterium
CACGCCCGCGTCCAGATGGGCCACGAGCTTGACTGGAGTAAGAGTGCGGTCCCAGACCCGCACACTATCGGTGGCGAGGGTAACGCTGCCGCGCCACCGGCGCCAGTCAGGCGGCGAGCGTGGCAGGCTGACCTGGAGGGTCACGGGCGCGGGGAAGTCCACCCGGCGCAGGGCCTGAGTCACGGCGGGAAGGTTGGCTTGGATGACGCGCTCGTCGAGGTTGGCGCGCAGGGTGCCCTCACCCTCGATGGTCCCGTCTACCCGGTGCCAGGTGAAACGGCCCTTGGCGAACTCCGTCCCGCGCGGGTCGAGGTCGGCACGCCAGTTCTCGACGGTAAGATCCTGGCCGTTCCAGGTTCCGCCGGCACGGAACTGGCTGACGGCAAGGCCCGTGAACTGGAGGTTGCGGCCGACTACCTCTGCCCGCATCTGCCACTGCGACGGTGCCAGGGGCGACGGCTCCAGCGCCATCGTAACATCCAGGGGCACCGGGGTCTGTACGTGCTCCAGCCAGTCAGGCGGGGGAGTGGACTGGAACCGCCACAGAGTGTAGGGATAGACATGTCCCTTGACGCGGCCGCTGAGCCGCTGTGCGGCCAGATCGAGAACCACGTCCCCCGAAATCGTCTCGTCACGCCCAAGGATCAGATTGAGCGACGCCAGACGGATCTCCGAGTGCTGATAGTGCAGGCCGCTCTTGAAACGGCTTACCAGCAGATCGCCCAGAACGATTTCTGCCAGACCGATCTCACCGTCGAACCTCAGGTCCTGCGGCTGCTGCAGATCGACTACCAGCTTGCCGCTGAGATAGGCGTCACGTTCCGACAGGGGGCAGGTTTTGAGCAGGTCTGAAACCCGTGCCAGGTAGGTCTCGGCGGACGGGCGGCGCTCGGCCCTCTGAGTCGTCCCTGGCCGCGTCGGCTGGGCGCCCGCGGTCGGGCTGGTGCCGGCGCCAGCGAACGGGGTCGCTTCCAACCCGCGGATTTCGGCCTCCAGATGCACGCTAATCTTCTCGGCCATGCCGCCCACGGTCAGGCCGACGACGCCATCCCGCTGCCGACGAGCCAAGCCGCTGCAACGTTCCAAACGCAACGCCGTGCGGGTGGAAGCGACCGCGGGGACCGGGCCGAAGTAGAGCGCCACACCGGCGCCGGTGAAGCTCAGTTCGCGGACCTGGAAGCGCCCTAAGATGAGCTCGCTCAGTTGCGCCCGCAGCTGTATTTCCCGGCAGTTGACCAGCAGCGGCATGCCCTGCCAGTCCAGCCGAACCCGCGCCTGCTCGATGACAACACCGCGCGCCAACCCGGCGCGGATGTTGTCCGCGTGCAGGCTGATCCCACGTTCGGCAAAGGCAGCGCAGATGAAATTGGCGCCCCAGTCTGGGATGCCCCGCGCCTCCCAGACCGCGTCGGTCAGCACCAGCACGACCCCGAGGAGCATGAATGCCCTGACGGTCGTCTTGGCTGACAGAAGCAGCAGCCGCTTCATCTCCGACCTGCCTTCCGTGCGTTGCCCGCCGTCGCCG
>CAILKC010000777.1 GCA_903834675.1 uncultured Victivallales bacterium
CGGTCAAGTCTCATACAAGGGGTCAGCAGGATCCCCGGCTGGTGCCGGACATGACCGCCAGAGAACTCCGGTGACGCGGCAGGGGATTCTGCCCTTCGTCATGGGGCATTGGGCATTCGATCTTCCGCGGTTCTCATACCAGCAAACCCCTACGGAGCTGACTTGCGCCCGCTTCTTGGGTTAGTGGTTGACAGGAACCCGTGCAGGCGGTATCTCATGGCTCATGCAAGTCCGGCGTTTCATCGTGGAGCAGATTCCTGCGGCGGGGGCGGAGGTCATTCTGCCTGCGGCGGAGGCCTTACATGCCGGCAAGGTGTTGCGGCTGCGAGAGGGGGAGCGCCTGGACTTGCTGGATGGCGCCGGGTCGTCCGCCGAGGCGGTGCTGTCGCGGGCCGGGACTGGCCGCCGTTTCGAGGGTATGGCGTGCCGCGTGCTCCGCCGAGAGGGTTGTGCGGAACCCGCCTTGACCCTGCGACTGTATATCGCGCCGCCCCGCGCCCGGCTGATGGGAGAGGTGGTACGCGCGGCGACGGAACTTGGGGTGCGGCGGGTGACGCCGATCCTGTGCCGTTTCGGCGTCTCGCGCCCCGACGCGGGGGCGCTCGACGGGTGGCGTCAGGATGTGCAGGCAGCGGTCAAGCAGTCGGGGAATCCCTTCTTGCCGGTGCTGGATGCGCCGACCGGGTTTGCGGAGGCGTTGCGGGAGGCGGGCGAGCCGGGGGTCTTTGGGGCGCTGCCACGGGGCGGTTCGGCGGCCGAGGCGCGCCCTCTGCAAGGGACGTGTTTCGGGGTGTGGATCGGTCCCGAAGGCGGCTTTTCGGTCGAGGAGGAGCAGGCGCTGTCGGCCAGGGGTTTCGCGCCGTTGGCGGTGGGGCCGTGGGTCCTGCGCGTCGAAACGGCGGTGCCCGCTCTGCTGGGGCGTCTGTGGGCGGAGCAGGCGCATGCATGAGGTCGCGGTACGCATCGGCATGACCGACTGGCGCGAGTGGCTGTTGAGCCTGGCCGACACCCGCCGCCTGCGCTGGCTTGAGCTGCCGACCGAGTTGCTGGAGCCGGGTCCCACGGGGGCGCTCCGTTTGCTCGAGCACTTGGATCTGGCGGTGCTGCACGTGGCGGATGCCATCCCGGCTAACCTGAGTCGTTACGCCAGCGAGTCGGACCTGACGGGGAATGAGGCTGGACTGGCGACCCTGGCGCGCGCCGTGCGGAGTCGGCTCAGTGGCCGGGCGCGCTGCACCAGCGTGGACCTGGGCCTGGACCGGCTGGGCGGCGAGGGCCTGGAAGAGGGACTGCGGCGCCGGGCGCGCTTCCTGCGGGCCATCTTGGAGGGTCTTGAGGCGACCGGTGTGGCCTTGGCCGTGCGCCTGCGCCTGCCTCGCCCTTTTGCTGGCAGTCACGAGTGGGAATGGGCGGGGAATCTCTTGCACGACCTGGGCGAAGCTCAGGCGGGCCTGGCGCTGGACGTCATGATGTCCGACCTGCCGGAGGATTTCGAGGTCGAGGCGCGCTTGCGGGAGTGTGCCGCACATCTGGCTGTGGTTCGGCTGCACTTCCGTTGGCGTTGGGGCGAGAGCCCGGCGGACGCGGTCTGGGAACGCTGGTGCAGCGCTCTGCGGCATCACCCCGGCCGACTGGGCGTGGTGTTCTGTCCGCAGCCGTTGCCGCTCAGCGCCGCGACGGCCCTGCTGGCGGACATCCAACGCTGGGCCGAGCCGCTGTTGGGAGAGTCCCGGGGGGCGGCGCAGAAGCGCTGAGCCCCGAGCCCCGAGCCCCCCTCGCGTCTTCACGTTCGTCCCGCCGGACACTCGCGGGGCCTTTGGGTCAACTCCCCAGTCGCAGGAGCCGCAGCACTGCTTCCGCTTGCGAGAAGTCCGGGATGATGAGAGCGGCGCCGGCGCGGATCAGGCGGGCGCGCTTGGCAGGATTCAGATCGAAGCGGCGCACCTCATCGCTGGCGACGCCGAAGGGCAGCCCGCCGCGGCGGCGGGTTTCGCGCATCTCCACCGGGCCGTCGCCGAAGGTGACCAGTCGACCACGGATGTCCCCGATGTCGGCCATGATGCGCTCGAGCACTTCACGCTTGGCATCCTTCGTGACATCG
The DNA here is from genome assembly GCA_903834675.1 of uncultured Victivallales bacterium. The sequence continues at coordinate 2,102 of CAILKC010000777.1, forward strand.
CCCACGGCGCCGTAGATGCCGCCGCCGAAGCGGTGCGCATAGCCCAAAGCCACGGCTTCGGCACGGACGTCGTCCTGGTCGGTGCCGCTGGCCAGGCAGCAGATGATGCCGACCCGGTTGAGCGCCTCGACAAACGGCACCGCATTCTTGACCGTGAAGTCGGCGGCGGAGAGCTCGCCCCGGCGGAGGCGTTCGAGACGGTGTTCGATACGCTGGGCCAGAGCCTGGGTGTAGATCGCCTTGTAGCCATGCAGGTCGAGAATGCGCTCGGGCGGAACCATGCCGAGTTCACGCACGATCTCGACCAGGCCCTGCATCTGGACCAGGGTCTGAACCCCGGTGGTCTGGTCGATGAATGGCCGAATGCGCTCGGCGACCCGGCGGTAGAGAGCCTCATCTGCCGTACGAAAGCTCTCGCCCATGACCGCTCGGATCATCATCGGTTCCATGACCTCTTCCCAGCCCTGGCGCAGGGTGGACACGGTGCCATCATGGTCGAAGACGGCGTAACGCAGCGACAGGTCAGTCGGCAAATCGTCGAGGACCTCGATGTGGGTGCCCGCGATCATGTGTGCCTGCCGCGGGTCGTCGGCCACCTCGGGACGGTGAATGTACTGGGGGTCCAGGCCGACCTCGAGGATCTCCGCGGGTGAGGCGGTGCCGGTCTGGCGCAACTTGGTCACCGTGACCCGGGCGGCGAAGTTGCCCAATTCCATGGCCTCGGCAGGCGAGGCGCCAGCGGCTGCGGCCGCAGCCAGGCCCGAGAGAAAACTGTCGCCGCCGCCAACCGGGTCCACCGGCCCCAGCACCTGCAAGCCCGGAACAGACCGGATGCCCTGGGCGTCACAGAGCACGCAACCGCGGGCGCCTCGGGTGACCAGAACCGGCTTGCCCCGGCGGCCATACAGCGCCTTTGCCGCCTGCTCGGCATCCTCTTTTAGCACCAGCTCGCCGACGGCCTGGCGGCCCCCGCATAGCGCGACCGCCTCGGCGGCATTGACCTTGAGCCAGGCATCCGGGTAGCCGTGGGGGAGGTGTCGTCCGTCGAAGATGAAGGTGGAGCGCGGGTGGCGCCGCATCAGGCCGCGGAGCCGATCCTGCAGGTAGGGCGTGTGGATGCCGGCGGCGACCTGCTCGTTGACAATGATCACGTCCAGGCCGGGCAGGGCCTGCTCGAGGTTGGCCAGGAGCTGGTCTACCGCAGGTTCAGTAAGCCGGTTGAAGTTGCCCATGTCGAGGCGAGGTTCCTCGTCCTCGCCGATGAAGGGCTTGCAGTAGCAGAGCGTCTGCCAGGCCTCATCGTCGGTCACGGTCAACAGGCCCGACACCTGTACCTGGCGGGCGCGCAAGAGCTCGATCAGGCGGACGCCGAAAGGGTCGCTGCCGACCACGCCGAAAGCCTGGACCTGGCCGACCCCAACCGCGCTGAGATTGGCCACGACGTTGCCAGCCCCGCCAAGGCTGTAACGCTGGCGCCGAACGGGGCGGGTCATCTTACCGGTCTCGACCGACCGTTCACTGGATTGCAGATCAAGCATCCAGTAAACGTCCAAGCAGAAATCGCCGATGACCCCCACCCTGGCCTTGGCCATCCCGGCGAGAATCCGGCGGAGGCGTTCGGGGGTGATCATGCCTTCGTTCATGTGATAATCGCCTCCAGGAGTTCGTGCCGCAACCCCGCTCGCGCCCAGATCCGCTGGGCCTCAGGCTTTCGGCGCGCCGCGGTGGCTGACATCGTAAGCGACACTATACCCGGCGGACGTAAGGGTGTCTTGAGGCGCTGCGGCCAGCGCCGCTGCGCCGGGTTGGCCGCCGGACAGCCGATCGTGTGCCGCGACGCATTATTGCCTTGTTGACAGCTTGAAAAATCTCAACTCCAGCCTAACGTACTGCCCCATTGCCGCCGGGCACTGGAACCGGCAGGGCAGAGCGCCGGAGTGGTCAGGCAGGGCAGGCTGTGCCGCCTAAGGCAAAGAACCGCTTGACTGCCGCAGTCTTGATAATTCAGCGTGGTAGGGTACCGAAGTGGTCAAACGGGGCAGACTGTAAATCTGCTGGCATCGCCTTCCTTGGTTCAAATCCAAGCCCTACCACCAGCCTCAATATGCACCAAGACAGGTAGTTGCAGCCCAAACGGCTGTCGCTACCTGTCTTCTTGTTTACACTACTTTTCCTACTGTCTAACCCCTTAAAAGCCACTAAAAGCCACAAGTGATGTCCGTAGCTAAACTGATCCTGACGACAGGCCCCATTGGCGGTCTCTACAAGCCACAAGTCAGCGGGGGCCGTTTGCGGCTGACGTAGGCGGCCGCGCACCAGAACAGCGGGGAATGACGCAGCACTCGAAGCCCCACCGCCGCCGCCGACGGCCATGATCGGGTAGCATGGCAGATGCGGCCTGAACCCCTTAAAAGCCACAAGTAAAAGCCACAAGTACGTTCTCGCACAAACTGAGGCTGAACGCGCGGCTATCCTAGTCGCGGAAGAACACCTTACGAGCCACAAGTGCCCTTCCGGGACCGCGCGACCCAGGCCATGGGGGGGCCTGTAGCCTCCGGCAAGCGGTGACCCCAGCCGCGCGGCGAGGCCCGGGTTTGCACGTCGCACCACCGCGTCGCCACCGGTCTTCCGGAGAGGCGCCTGGCCTCAGGCGCAGCGGTGGAGGCCCACCGCATCTCCATTCCCCTGGAGAGGCGCCTGGCCTCAGGCGCAGCGGTGGAGGCCCACCGCATCTCCATTCCCCTGGAGAGGCGCCTGGCCTCAGGCGCGGCGGTGGAGGCCCACCGCATCTCCATTCCCCTGGAGAGGCGCCTGGCCTCAGGCGCGGCGGTGGAGGCCCACCGCATCTCCACCATACCGCGGTGGAGGCCCACCGCATCTCCACCATACCGCGGTGGAGGCCCACCGCAGTACCTCCCGGCGGTGCCCGCTCTCTTGCGCCAGAGGGCGTGTCGGAAGCGCGTCCTCCTGGCGCGCGGGAGAAGCCGGATTCCTTCCGTCCCGGCGCGGCGGGCAGACTCGGGGTCGGCGACCGCGAGCCGATGGCCGGACCGCCGCCGGACCGCCGGACCGCCGTGGGCCAAGATGGCGAGGGGTGGGAGGGGCGGGGGGGCCTGGGGCCGTCAGGAATTGGGAGTCTAATCGGTATACTCCTCAGCCCCCGCCCGTTTCTGAAAATTTCCAGAAAAATCAGGCGGGGATGGAGTGGAGCCGACGAAGACCTTTACCGCCGTTTGCACTGCGCCGGGCGGCAGGAGGCGCTGGAGGAGGTTGGGAGCTGTCGCCTGCTTCGACAATTTGACGCAATCGACGCAATTGGCGGAACGCTGCTATTCCATCGAATTCGTCAAATTGTCGAGAGGGTACGGAGGCCAGGCGGGGCGGTTGCCATGGCCTTCATTCCTTGTTGTGAACCTGCGGGTTGACCTCGAACCGGGGCGACGGCTTGCGTCCGGGGGTACTCTCGCGCTCGGGCGCGGCCAGGGGGCGGCAGTAGCCGGCAGACGCCAGCGCCGCGACCGCCGCCTCCGTCTCTTCAGATGAGCGCAGCCCCAGTGCACGTTGCATCTCGGAGATGGAGAAATCCATCAGGCCGTCCTTGCGGATACGACTCAGCACCCGGCGGGCGCCTTCCGGCAATTGGTGTGATTTCATCGCCTGCTGTGCCCGCTGGGCGTGCATGGCGAAGTAGGTGGTCAGGACGATGGAGTTCCGCATGTGGTGCTCCTCGATCTGCTCCGAGCCTTCGCAGCAGGCCGCGATCAGGGCCAGCCGCAGCGCCTGTGCCGGGAAACGTGCGGCAAAGTCCAGCATCTTAACCAACGCCCCGCCGCCGCCACTCTGCGACTCGACCTTGTCGTGGAACTCCACCCAGATCCCCTTGGCGTCCGGGCTCAACCCCACATACTGCGGCTCCGCGCGTTCCCAGGCGTTGTCAAGCAGTCTCTCCACCAGCCCGGTGTACTCGCTGCAGACGGTCGGGTCGACCTCCCGCTCGGAGTATGCGCGCTTCAGGTGGCCGTCGGGGTCCCGCCTGCCGACCCAGGAGTCAGGAACGCAGAAGATATTCCTTGACATGTAGCCGCTGTCGAAGAGGTCCGCGCTTTCGCCTAGCTTCCGCAGATAATCGGTCTGAACCAGAAGAAGGATGCCCTCACACGGCCGTTCGACGGTCTCCGTGGCCCGCCCCGACCGTTTCTTGCGCAGCGGTGAGCTGCCATCAAATGCACGGATATGGATGTCCTCGCGCGTCTCGCCGCCGGAGTACAACCCCAACATCAGCTTGAGGAAAGTTCTGGCGTCGTCCGTGAATACCCCTACCAGGCCGCCAGTCTCAACCATGAGGTCGCTGATCGCCTCGGGCGTCGCGTCCTCAACCAGGAACGCGGGGTTACGCAATCCTGCCCGTTCCGCCTCTATCTCGGTGAGTATCTGCTCCATTTCCGCCTCCAGGCGTTGCGCCTCCCCCGGCTTTGTCTTCGGCGACGCGGATGCCTCTTCCAGCGCCTTCAGCCGTCTCTCCTTCCTGAGCAGCCTGCGCCTGGCACGCTGGTACTCCTGCTCGCGGCCCAGAATCCACGCCTGGATCGGGGCCATGGCCGGCGTGAACAGGGAGCTCTTTCGTTCGCCCCGCGCCATGAAGATGAAACTGTAGAGATTCCCGCGCCCCTCGACTCCTCTTTTCACCCGCACATACACATCCCTCCCGACGCAGACCCCGGCCACGGTGAGTACGCTCAACGCGGCGGCCTCCATGGGTACGCGTATGGTCTCGGAGATCTCGACTGCCATGGGTCCCAGCGCTGGCGGCATGGCGTTGAGGGGAAACGGCGGAAGCGGCTCAAAGGTGACTCCCTCGTCCAGGTCCGGCCAAGAAGTAAGAGTGCTCACTTCCTGATCCCGTGGATCATCCTGCTGCCGGGCAGGGGGCCGTGCTTGACGGCTGTAGGCCGACCGCAGGGCCGCCCGCGCCTCGCTCTGCGCCAAGGGCGGTTTGCAGTTCGCGGCGAAGGTCATGACGTGCGCCTCGGCGGTGGCGGCGTCCAATTCAGCGTCCCGCAACTGGCACGCCAGTTGGAACGCCTTGTAGTTCCGCTCGCCCTGCCGCGCCCCATTCAGGATCAGTGCGGCAACAGACGGGGGTATGTCGCCCTTGGCCGTGGCCCCTTGGCGGTCCGCGGTGGCCGCCGCTGGCGCCATCTCGGCCCCAACCGGCAGCCATGCAGGGTTCCAGTCCAGGAGGGGTGCATCCTGCTTCACCCCGTAGACTCCCCCGGAGTGGTGCACCGAAGGCGGGGCACAGACCTGCCGTCCCCCGCTCAGCAGATCCCATCCCTCCCCCTTCTGCGACCGCGGTGCTGTGGTCCCTTCCGGTACTTGGAAGTAGGCGTGGAACCGCCCAGGCGGGGCGTTATCCCTGGCAACCATGTAGGTTTGGGCGGCGTCGGGGTGTATGCCCAGCCACGCCACCCCGAGGGCCGGATCGTCGAAGTCCAGTACTACGACCCCCGATGCCTCGCCCGTCAGGATTCCCAGATTCGGGCACTCTCCGTTCGCCCAGTACCGACTCACCTCCTCCGGCGACAGGCGGAGCGTTGGCCAGTCACGCAGCCCTGGCAGAGGACGCTTCCCCGTCCCGGGATCATCCTGGATCGGTGGCTGCAGGGGCACGACTCGCCACCCGCGCGCGGTGTACTCGGGCACCGCCTCGATGAAGCTGGCGCCGCTCGGGCGCATGGTCAGGCCTTTATCAACATGTTCCATGTCTGAACTCCTACCTGCTTGTGTTCTCGTCGGCACCCTTGCACAAAGGCAAGGGCCATACTGAGCCCATGACTGCCGAACTCACCATGGGCGGTGCGGAGCGGGCGCGCATCAGGATGCGTGAGCTTGCTCTCCGCCGGCTGTCGCCACCGCGGTACCTGCAGCCACACCCAGGAGGAAGATCACCGTCTCCATCTCGGTTAGGTCCCCGGCCAAGCAGGTCGCCCGGCGCCGGCCGTGGTCGGAACTCGTCCGCAGACTCCAGTAGGTCTTTCCGTCCAGTACGCGCTTCTCGATCCCGGTCTCGATGTCAACGGCACCCAAACGCCGCTGCGGTGGCTTCGAGCAGATGCTGCTGCACTTCACCTCCAGGTCCCCATGCACAAGGATGCTCCTGCCTCCCACGAGTACCTGGGCGAAGGCTTCACCCGGGACACCCGTGGTTGCCAGTAGCCGGACGTGGGGGGCGTACACTCTGTTGATCAGGTTCTCATGCGTCGTATCCATCGTTCCACACTCCTTCACTCCGCGATCCCGTGCCTTGCCAGCTCTTCGACTTGTTCCAGGTCGTACCGCACGCGCCGCTGCGAGTAGCGAATGCGAGTGACCTTCCCTTCCCGCGCGTACCGCTCCAGGGTGCGGATGCATACCCCGAGTACCTCTGCTGCGCGCTTGGCGGTGCCCAGTCTGCGCCTGGCCCCGGCCCCTGGCGTCAGCTGGCACGTGCGGAGGACAGCCCCGCGCTGCTCCTCCGAGACCGTTGGGTCGCCTCGGAGGATCCGTTCGATGACCTGCATTGTTGGCGTTTCCACTTGCTTACCCTTTCGTTCTGAAGTTGACGCGTTCCGCACGACAGTTCGTGCGCCTGTATGAAGGATAGCGGCCGCGCCGGGGGTGAAAGGGGGTTTCACCCCCGATTTTCTGGGAGGCGGAGAAGGCGGGTGGATCATCCCGCATGGAACCCTTGCCTGGGGCGGTGGAGGGGTCCAGGAGTCTACGCGGTGCCAGGTGCTGCGGGGGGCAGGCAGCCTTCGTCACGCATCGGCGCAGTTCTGTGTGGCACGAGGCAGAGTGGCGCCTGCGGATGCAGCCGGTCACTCCGTGATGGCGTGGTTCGCCACCGCACGACAGGGCACAAAAGCGACTCGGAGAGGCGCTTTGTAGTGGGCGTGGAACCAGGCCGTCCTGCCTGGCTGAATCCGCCACGCGAAGCCGACATGAGGAAGCCGTCAGCTAGGGACGGACACAGCAGCCTGGGCGACCGACGGGGCCGAACTCATCCGGTTTCTACCAACGCCCGGTGATGTGGCGGAGGACACCAAGCCAGACATCGTCCGGGTCATGCATCCAGAGGGGCGTGCCCCTTGCCGGAGGCGGCTCAGCCAACGGCGGAATGGGTGGTAGCTCAGCCGAGAGAATGTTGTGAGCGCCAATACCGGCGTTCTTGAACACCGTCAAGACGGTCTCGGTGCTGAACGGACCGGGGCGGTTGCCACGCACCGCTGCAGCGATGCGCGACACAGGCCTCTCGATCACCTCGCCGGTCGCGGGGTCACGGGCGTTCAGGGCCACGTCTTCGACGACCTCGCTCTTCCACTTGGCTGTGGGGTGGTCGCGTCGGTACTGCCTGGCGTGGTGCAGCCAGATGATGTTCCGGCGCGCTACCCACCCGAACCCATGCACGCGGTCGCCCGCCGCGTCCTTCGTCGCTTGCCCGACATTTGCCAGGTGTGCCCGCATCTCCATACCCGCCACCGCCAGGGGCTCCCACTCGGCCAGCAGGCGAATCCTGCGCGCCCGCTCGACATCATGAATCGCCAAGCACAGCGCCTGCAGGTCACCCCTTCGCCATCGCGCCCACGCCGACATGACCCCAAACACGCCGTCCCCCTGCTCTTTCTCCGCTCCCCATAGGCCGGCCGCCATCGCCTTCACCATCTCACGATGGAGGTCGGGCTTCCCTCTTTTCCCTTCCTGCTGCCCGGCCGATCCGGCCGATGGGCTAGCCCCCGCGGACAAGACGTCGGTGAGCAGTCGCGCCAGGGGCTGCCGATCGTCTCCGATCATGCGGAGCATGGCGAGGATCGCGTCGGCCGTGAGGGACTCCAGGAGGACGTCAAGGTCGGTGAAGGATAACCCCTCGTGGTACCTCATTATGTCTCGCGCCCTGAAGCACAACGCCGCCTTGATCCACGCATAGACACAC
>CAILKC010000778.1 GCA_903834675.1 uncultured Victivallales bacterium
GACCCGCAGGGGCACGGTTCGCGGTATCTTGAGCCAGACGCGGAGGCAGGCGATACGGCGGAGACCGCCTCCAGGGGGATACGGCGGAGACCGCCTCCAGGAGGATACGGCGGAGACCGCCGGCTCCAGGGGATGGCGTTATCGCGCGCCGCACGGCCTGGAGCCCGCGATGCCAAGGACCCGCAGGGGCACGGTTCGCGGTATCTTGAGCCAGACGCGGAGGCAGGCGATACGGCGGAGACCGCCGACATCAGAAGCCCTTCCGGGACGGCGGGTTGTTCAACCCGGTGGTAACCTGCAGCGCGGTAATACCGCCGCCCGGGTAGCGTCCCAGCAGGATGCGCGTGGCTTCCGCGGATGAATCCGCTTGGACCGTATCCTGTGCCGGTCCCAGGTCGATCTGCGCCATGAAGGTCTCCTTCACCCGCCCGTCCGTCGCGCGGTACAGGCTAGTCAAATGACTGTCGGGATGGCGCGCTAAGAGCAGGATTCGTGCTGCGCTGGACGTCTTGGCCTGCACGGTGTCGGCGATTGTCTCGCCTTCGCGCGTATTGATCTGGGCGCGGTAGACCGCCTCCTCGGGGATCACGTCGAGCTCATCCACGCTCACCACGTTGTAGTCCGGGAACCGTAGCAGCAGAATCCGCGCGGCCTCGCCCTTGTCGCGGGCCTCGCAGCCATCCTTGCGGTACGTCCCCTTCAGCGTGACCTCGTACACATCCGGCCGATTCGAACCGAACGCCGAGATGGAGCGCACCCCACCTTCCGGAAAGCGGGCCAGAAACACCTTGCGCGCGGCGGCGGAACTGGCGGCCCAGCAGGTGTCAATCACGTTGCGACCATCCGCGGTGCTGATCCGACCACGGAACTTGCTGATCTTCTCGGCATCGGTGACCAGCGTGACGCCGCCGACGTTACCGGTCGAATAGACAGGCACCAGAATGGCGCGGGCCTCGAGTGCATTCTTGGCGCAGGCGACATCGACGAGGTTACCGGCGCCGGGGATGGAGATGGCCCCTTGGTAGAGGGCGTAGAGCGGGTCCCGTCCACGAGGACGCAGGTTTGCGACCTTGGCGCCACCATGGCGATCCGCCAGAATCCGGCGCGCTTCTCCCGGCGAGGCCGCCGGGCAGGTATCGGTTGCCGTACCTTTCTCCAGACTGACAACGCCTTCGTACGGTTCGACAGAGTCGCCCGCTTGGCTAAACCGTGTGTCCAGAACCCGATGCTGTGGGAACTTGAGGAAAGCCGCCTGAGTCGCGGCGGCGACCGACCTGGCTTCCACCCGCTCAACGAATGGCTTCGGATCGAGCACCGCCTCGTAAAGGCGGTACTTGTTGTCGTTCGAGTCCTGTGCTATCCGCGCGATCCAGTTGCGCGGATAGCGCTCTACCAGAACCGCCAGCGCTTCTTTCGCGTCAAACGCCTTCACGTACTCGGTCCCCCTGGCCCGCTGCACGGAGGCAACCCAGGTGAGCAGATCGCGATTGGCGGGGTACAGCCCCAGCCGATTGATGACCGCACCACGATGGCGCTCAACCAGAATCTCACTGGCGTCGTCCGAACTCAGAGCCCAACACGTATCCTCAATGTTCTCCTTGTCCGGCGTACGTAGCCCGCCAAGATAAGGCATGTAGCCAGCCTTGAGCGCATCCGGGACGTAGAGAGTGGTCACCAGCCTCGTCCCCGGATGCCTGCTCTCGAAGGCCGTGCGTGCCTCGCGCATGCTCGACGCCCGGCAGGTATCCGCGATGGTCGTGTTCTCCAAGGTCTGGATGGTGCAGCGGTAGACATCGAAGATCGCATTGGTGACCGTGTGGAAGGTGACCCACACTTGGGCGCTTACCAGGGGGGTGCTAAGGCTGTAGGCAGTGGGCAGTTTTCCACCCGTCCCGAGCGCCTCGACGGCCTCTTTGAGCGCATCCAGGCGCAGGTTGACGCTGCCGGAGCCAGTGAATAGCCTCAAGTCGGCGGGGGCCGCGGTCGTCATGCTGGCGGTGCCCGTGCCGCTGACGTTGGCCAGGGTGGTACTGCCACCCGCGGGTAACTCCTGGCTGCTCGCGTAGGTCGGGATCAGCTGCGTCAGCAGGGTCCGGTCCGGACGCTTGAGGCTCACCGTCGTGCTGTAGGTCACGCTGATGCTCTGCGCGTTCTTAGTGTCCGGGTTCTGCACATCGAGAGTACCCGTGATCGTGGCTGTCACCCTCATGTCGACCTGCACCAAGGACGAGCCGCTGTCCAAATGGTGCTGTTTCACCGCGATCATTCGCTCCCAGGCTGGAGCCGTGGGCGAGATGACGAAATGCTGCTCGATGATGCTGTCCGCGGCCAGTCCCAAGGGACAGAGCGCCAGGGCCAGCGCCAGGGCCAGCGTCCAGAAGCTGGCGTACCGACGGGGGAGGCTCTTGCAGCCCCCCCCGAACGGCTCGCCGGGAATCCGCGCCGGAGCGGCACGGCGGCTCAGATGGACTGCGCCGCCTCCCGCATCTGGCCGCGGTTGTGCGGTGGATCTCGGGCGATAGCATTGGGTTGGCATATATAGGGTACCTCTTACCGCCTGGCGGCTTGACGGCTGATCTTCGCGGCTGAGCCATTCATTCATACGGAGGCTCACAGTCCCTTACGATGCACCCGCAGCGCCGGGTCCCCGAGCAGGTTGTAGACCGTTCGTGGATCGAGTTCCGCGGCGCCGGAGCCCGCGGGCGGCACGTAGCTGCGGAGAGTGGCCAGGATAGCGTCGCCCAGACGGTCGCGGGCGCCGGCGAAAACCTCGGTGTAGACCTGTTGCGTCAGAGCGCTGGAGACCTCGTTGTAGGACAGCGCCGAGGGGGACCAGACGGCGACGGCGCCACCCGAGGGCAGCAGCAGCAAGCGCTCGGCCAGGCAGTCGTAGCCGGGGATTTCAAAGCGTCCAATGACGCAGGAGGCGGCCACCAGGACCGTGGGACGTCCGCCGTTGGCCAGGCCGGTGAGGTCAGCCGTGGTCAGCACCCCCGAGAGGCTGAGCCGGTCCATCCCGCCGTGGCCCGTCCAGCTCGTGACGCAGGCGCCGAAGCGGAGGCTCTTGAGCAGCAGTTCACGCCCCTGGGCCAGGGTGAGATCGGCCAGGAAAACGCGCTTGACCGTGAGGCCATTGAGCGGTCCGGCCAGCAGGCGTTTGCCTTCGCCGGTAAAGTCGCCGCCCTCGTCCGGGCGGTCCGCCGCCACCACCGCGTCAAAGGCCCAGGAGCGGGGGGCCGCGGTCTCGTAGGCGACGATCTTGCTGATCGCGGTGGTGAGTTCAGCCGCGGTCATCACCGGCAAGCGCCCGATGGCGAGGTCCGGGATCCCGTCGCCGCCGGTCAGGTCGGCAAAGGCATTGTCCGAGGCGAACAAGCCGAAGGTGGTATGCGTCAGCAGCGGCGGCATGAGGTTATCGTTCAGGCCTTTGAGGTTGCGGTAATCGTAGGTGCCGTCACCGGCCAGGACGACGTAGCGCGGCGGCTCGCTCCAGTTGGCCGCGGCCCAGCGCAGGAAGGCGGTCACAGCGCCGGGCTCGGTCAGCCCCTCGTTGAACTCATTGTAGACGTCGGTCAGGCTGGCCACCCGCGAGGGCAGCCCCTGGGCGCTGCGGTAAGCGGCCAGAGACTGCGCCGCGGTCACCAACTCCGGCGGGGCGATAATGAGGTGCGCCGCCACCACCGTCGGTGAACGCAGTCCCGAGGGCAGCACCAGGGTGCCGCTCAGACGTTCGGCCGCGCCCGGCAGCAGGCTGACGTAGCGGCTCGCGCCCGGCGCCGCGGTGAAGCTGAGGGTGTAGCCGCCCTTGCCATCGGCCGCGACCGTCGCCCCAGACACCGGCGCCAGACGGGCCGGATCACTGATGTCGAAGAGCAGGACCCCGGCAGAGGTGAAGCCGCCGACCACCACGCTGGCGCCACCGCTGACGCCGAAGACCAGGCTATTGCCCGAGGCCACGTAGCGCCGCGGGTAGCTCACCTCGACCCAGTCCAGGTAGGAGCGCGAGGCAGCGCCGGTTGAGCCGGCCGGCGCAAGGGCCCGCACCACGACCGTATTTAGCCCGGCCTGCAGGCCCTTGGCGTCCAGGGTAAAGCTCGCCTCGTGCGCCACCAGGCCATCCCAGCGACTCGAGCCCAAGCGCGTCCCTTTGACCTCGACTGCGGTCTCGTGGTCAAACTCCGCCACAGTATCGTTGCCGCCATGCAGACGCACGGTCACGGTCGCCAGGCCGCCGTCCGTGGCCAGCCCGGGCAAGTCAAACACCACGCTGCGCGTCATAAATGCCTCAGCGTCCGAGCGCAGGAGGCCCCAGAGCCAGAGGCCGTCTTCCACGGCGGCCAAGAGGTCCGGCCTGGATTCGAGATCCTCTTCACGGTGAACCCGTTCGGCAAAGCTGCCGAGCGGGGCGCCGGTCGCGGCGCCGACGCTGGCCGGCGCGACCACGACACCCGTCCCGGGTTTCAGCCAATAGACATTGCCGACGCTGTAGGGCGAACTGTAGGCGCGACCGTAGAAGTAGAGCCCGGCGCCGTCGGTCGCCGCAGCGTACGCGACGGGGGTGCCCTGACAAGAGAGCTCGAACTGCTGCGCCACCAGCGCCGCCCGCACCTCGGCAACCGTGCTGCCCAGGCCGGTCGCGATGGCCTCGGCGGAGAGGTACTTGAGGCCCTCGGTGGCGACCTTAATCCGCATCCTCGAGGTCAGGCCGACCAGCGCCTTCGAACCCGTGACAGAGGTTTCCGCGGCCTTCATAGCGGCCTTGGTGGCGGCGCTCTCCAGCTCGCTTTCGCGGGCTTCGCCGCGGGCGGTCTTGAGCGGGTCAATCGCATGCGGCCAGGCGCCCAGCAGCAGGTCGGCGGGGCGCTGCCCAGCGGCCGCCAGCGGCTCGGCGACGGCGCTGGCGGGGCCATCCGGGCTGGCCACCGAGACCACCCCGACCACGGTCGGCAGCAGCACTTCAAACGGCCCATAGCGCCGGGAGCTACCATCAACCTGCAACTCTTCGACCAGGTAGCGGCAGCGCCGTCCCGGCGCCGCCTCCGCATCGAGGGCGCGGTAGACTCCGCCCTGGGCTTCACCCACGGCGGACAACTCTTCTTTAGTGACGCGCGTGAGCGTCTCCGCCCCAGCGTCTTCGCGGTAGAGGCTGAAGGCGAGCGAGCCGACTTCGGAGACGGTCTCCCACTGGATGACGAGGCCGGTGGTCTCGCGCACCGCGCAGAACCTCCCGATCACCGCCACTGTGGCGACCCCGGTCCAACTGTCGAGGAAGTCGCGAGTGGAGACCCCCCAACTGGCCGGCAGGGTCACCGCAATCATATCCATGCCATTGGCATTGCCGTCGCGGTCGGTGACGCTCGTAGAGACCGGCGGGTTCACCTCCAAGATCAGGTACATGTCTCCCTCCACACCCGGCACCCCGGTGAAGGAATAGGCGCCGGTGGTGCTGCTAACCCGAGTGACGACCAGCAGATCCCCGCCGTCGACGCTGCCATTGCCATTCACGTCGAGCACCAACTGGACCGTGACCCCGCCCCAGGCGAGGTCGTTGACGTCGATGACGCCCAGCTTGCCGGCATCGCGCAGTGTCCGGCCGGCGATGGAACCCGCGCCGAACTCGTCGAAGATGTAACCGGTGCCGTCCTCCGCCTGGCCAAGGGTGATCGCCGAGATCACATCATTGCCCAGGGTGCCGCGAGGGCTGCCGCCGACCGTACCGACCGTATCGAGGAGGTCGGTGTAACCAGCGGGCTGGGTCTCAGTGATGATATAGGTGCCTGGCCGCAGGAGAGCGAAACTGTACGTGCCAGCGGCGGCGGTGGTGGTCGAGCGGCTGACCGGGTTCCCCCGGTCGTTGGTGCCGGTCAGGGTCAGGGTCACCCCGGCAATGCCGCGATGCACGCCGCTCGGGAACACGCCGTTGTTGCTCCAGTCGTTGTAGACCGTGCCTGCCAGGCTGTTGGCCAGGAGCTCGCCGAAGTTGTAGCCGGTACCGGTGTCGGAAGCGCTGTCCTGTGGGATCACGAAGGCGCTGATGGTCTGGCTGTCGGCGACGCTGGTGTTGTTGACCGTGCCGGTCCACGGCGTGCCGGTGGTTTCCTTGCCGTCGAGGTAGACGGGGGGCTGGGTCTCGGTGAGGGTGTAGCCGGTGGCATCGCTGGGCCGTAGGTCGGTGAAGGCGTAGGCACCGTTCACGTCGGTGGTCGTCGTCGTGGTGATGTCGGTGGCGACCGCAGCGCCCAGGTGGTTGAGGCCGCTGAGAGTGATGGTGACGTCCGAGATGGCCATTTCGCCAGCGTCCTTCACGCCGTCGTTGTCGGCGTCGCGGTAGACATAGCCGTTGATGGCGTGGGTGTAGAGGGTGGTGGTCACCTCGTTGGAGGCCAGCGCGTAATTGTTGAGGTTGTGGCTCTGGGTCACGTCGGGGTCCGGATCGCTGGCGCCGGTGCGCTCATCGGCGTTCGTTCCCGGGGTGCTGGTCCAGAACACCGCCGCGTGGTTCTTGATTTCCTCCGCCGGGATCGCGCTGGCGCTCAACTGGCCCTTGACCTGGATGGTGACGCTGCGGCCCTTGGACAGGTTGAAGGGCGCCACCTGGCTCAGAACGCCGCCGACAATCTGGAAACTCGCCGTGGTTAGCGGCGTGAAGACGAGAGTCTGCGCCCAAGTGACCGGGGAGGTATTCAGGATGGTGACCGCAGCGCTGAGCTCGAAGGCTTTACCGGCGCCCGCCGTGCCCTCGGTTACCTGGACGGTGGCCCCGCGGTAGAACTCGGCGGCAAGGTCGAAGTCGGCGGCGCGGGACAAGGTCGCCGTGCCGGCGAGGCTGTCCACGACGTAGACGCCGTTTTGTTCCGGCGTGGCCGTCTGGTCTTTCACCAGAACGCGGTTGCCCAGCGCGAGGGTGATGTCGTCGATGACGAGAAGGCCACCGCTGAGGGCGACGCCGGAGATCTGGTTCGCATCGAAATCGCTGCCGATGGAAGCCGTGGTGGCGACCCGGACCGTGGCGCCGCCGACGGCGCTATTGCTGACGGCGTGGACCGTTGCCGATTCGAGTTTCGCCGACAGGGTATCGCTCAGGGTCACGTCGTAAGCGGCATAGTCGCTGGCGGCGGCGCCGTTGGTGATGGTGATGCTGTAGATGACCCAGTCGTGGGCGTCAGCCGCGGCGAGGTCGACGGCTTTGCTGATGGCCAGGGTGGGCTCGACGAGGGTCACCACGGGGTTGTTAGCGGGGGTGCTGTCGGTCTTGGTGACCGTCGTGCTGTCGTTCGGGTTGGTGAAGGTCAGCGTGGCGGTATTGGCAAGGACCGACTTAGCGAGCCCGACATTGCGCACCGTGGCCAGCAGGCGGAGAACGAAGCGGTTGTTGGCGCTGTTGTTGTCAAAGGTGACGGTGGTATCGCCGAAGGAGAAGGTCACGGTAACCGCCCCATTCTGCGCCGGGGGCGGGCTGGCCAGGGTGGCCGTGCCAGCGAAAGCGGCGCTCAGGAGCGTGCTCTGCCCGGCTCCGCTCCCGGTGGCCGTGATGATCTGGCAACTGTCGTAGCGCAGCCCCTTAGGCAGGACATCAAGCACGGTCAGGTCCTCGGTCACGCCCTCGGGGAGCGTCACCAGGATATCGTAGGTCACCTGTTCGCCGATCACCACATCCGTGCCGCTGGTGGAGAGGACCGAGGTGGCATCGGCGGTAGCGGCGCCGTTCTTGAAGGACTTGTCAAGACTCGGTTCGCCCAGGGTGAAGGTGCCGCTGCTGGCCGTAGTGTGATAACTGTTCGCCCCCAGTGCGTCGCCGGTGCGCTCGCCGGTGACCGTGCCCGGCAGGCTGGTGTAGGTCAGGCTGGCGCTGTTGGCGATGATCTTCAGGGCCGGGGCGCTCTGCTTGACCCGCGCCGTGATGCGCAGGACCGCAGTATGCCCGGGCCGCAACTGATCCACGGCGGCGGTGACCACGCTGGCGGTGCTGGCGGTGGTTACGAGAGTAGCATAGTCGCCGGTGGGCTGAGTCTGCCAGGCCACCTTGTCGCTGAAGTGGATGGGGTCGGGGGACTCCACCAATTCCAGGCTCGTATCGAGGGTATCGGTGACGATCAGGTCGTAGGCGGTGGAGGTATTGGCGGCACTGCTGTTGGTGATGGTGACCTCATAGACCACGGGGTCGCCGGCGTCGGCGCCGGCGGTGATCACGGTCTTGGTCAGGGTCAGCGACGGTTCCTGGAGGGTCACGGTCTGGGTCGAGGCCGCGGTGGTGGTGCCGAGGGCGGTGCTGACCGCGACGGCGCTGTTCTGGCGCGTGGTGCCGACGCTGTTGCCGACGATATTCATGGCCACTAGTTGGTACTCGATCACAAAGGTCTTGGTGCCGAGGCCGACGGCGCCGGGGGCGACGATGTTGGTAAGAGCGAAGACGAGGTTGCCCCCGCCGGTCGCACCGGAGGTGCCGTTCGTAAAGTGGCCACCCGCAATGGTCTGCCCGTTGCTGTAGGCGGCGCCACCGACGTTGGCGGTCACGAGGTCCGTGGAGATGAACGTGGCGGTGGCCGCGACGTACTGGAGTCCGGTCGGCACCGTGTCTGTGATGGTCATATCCCCCGTGGTGCCTTGCGCCACGGTCACGGTGAGCTGGTAGGTGGCTGTTTCGCCGATGGCCAGATTGTTGCCGGAAGTGGCACCGTCAATCGTCTTGTGACTGGTGTCGGTGAGGGCCTTGGTCAGGGTCGGGACCGAGGAGTTCGTGGTGAAGCTGACCAATCCCGAGCTGGCCGCGTAGTTGTTGAGAATCGTCTGGTCGGATGCCAGGTTGACGCCGGCCGCCGGTTCCGCTCCCCCGCCTGTACGCGCGTCGGACGCAGCATTGTGGATCGAGCGGTTCTCCGGGCTCTGATCCACGCTCGACCAACGGATGGTAGCCAGATTGGAGAGCACCTGGGCGGGCGTCACGGCGTTGGCCAGACGGGCGGAGAAGGTGATGGTGAGATCGGTGTCCTTACCGAGAGCGATCAGGTGACCGCTGGTCACACCCAGGGTATTGCCGACGAAGGCGAAGTAGCCCACGGCAGGGGTGGTGGACGCATTATCGACGTAGTACAGGCCGGCGGCGGAGTTCGTCACGGCATGGATCTGCGGCGTGTCGTAGTAGGTCGCGCTCAGTGCAACTTTCAGGAAGAGATCGTAGGCGGTCGCATCGAGCGCGCCGTAAGTATTGACGATATTGACCTTGAAGTAGACCCGGTCGCCGGCATCGAGGCCCGTGGCGGTGGCGCCATAGGTCCCGGCCAGCGCGTTCGAGACGGTCTGGGTCAGGGTCAGGGTCGGCTCGATCAGGGTGACGTCAACGTTGCTGGAGAGCGGGGTACCGCCGTCGGTGGTGTAGGAAAGGGCCGCGGCGTTGTTAAGGACCACGTCGGCCTGGTTGCCGTAGGGGGCGCTGCCGGCGGTGATGTCCAGCACCACCGCGCGGAACTGGATCACGATCTGGCGCGCCACGTTGTCGATGTTGCTGTTCACCACATTGCCGAGGTTGAAGGTGGCCTGGTTGTGGATGCCGCCGCTGACGTCGGCGAGAGTGACGTTCGTTGGGCCGGTACCCGCGCTAGCGCCGGACCCGGTGCCGATGGTGTTGGCGGTGGTCACATTGGTCGGCAGGGTGACCGAGACCACGTCCTTAAAGGTCAGGCCCGCGGCCAGCGTATCCACGATAGTCACGGCCTGTGTGGTGCCCTCGGGCACGGTCATGGTGAGGTTGTAGGTGACCAGGTCGCCGATGCTCGGGGTGGCAGTGCTCTCCAGGGTCTTGGCGAAGGTCGGCACGGTAGTGGTGACGGTGACGGTGCCGGAACTGGCGCTGTAGTCGTTGGGGCCGGTGCCGGAACCGGTGCGCTCGTCACCGGAGGCACCGGAGATGCTGGTCCAGGTGAGCGTGGCGGCGGTGTCGGTGTAGGTGGTTTTGGGGGTGGTGCCGATGGCCAGCTTGCCCTTGAGCACCAGGGTCAGGGTCGCCCCAGCGTCAAGATCAATGGCAGTCCCGGATTTTACGCTGAGCACGTTGCCGCTGCGGGTGAAGTCGGTGGCGGCCGGCGTGACGGCCACGGTATTGACATAGACCGACCCGGATGAGGTTACGGTGATGGGGGTGGTGGGGTCGGGAGTAAAGACGGCGGGCAAGGTGTTGGCCAGGGTGATGTCGTAGGCGCGAGTGTCGGTCAAGGCACTGCCATTGGTGAGGGTGAGCTTGTAGTACACGGGGTTGCCGGCATCCTGACCGGTCAGCGAGGTGCCGTAGGTGACGTTGTCCGAACTGATCACTTTGGCCACGGTCAGGGTGGGCTCGACGACGGTCACCTCGGGGTCATTCCCGCTGGCGCCATCAGCCATGGTGATCGTTGAGTGGTTGTTCGGGTCGGTATAGGTCATGGTGGCGGTATTGGCGCGGGTGATCGCCGTCTGGTTACCGTCGATATTGAGCACCGTGGCCACGAGGCGGAGGACGAAGCTGTTGCTGGTAAAGTCGCCAACCGCGGCGGTATCGCCGAAGTTGAAGGTCAGGGTCGCCAGGCCATCCTGCGCCGCTACCCCGCCGACATCGGGGCTGACCACGGCCTCGAAGCTTTCCACGACATAGACGCCATTCTGGGAGGGCGTGGCCTGATTCTTCACCAGAACGCGGTTGCCCAACGCGAGGGAGACGCCATCGATGTTGGCGGGAACGCCGGTAAGATGGTCGGCCGCAAAAGCGCCGATGCTGGCCGTGGTGGCGACGCGGGCCGCCGCAGGGACCGTCTCCACCCAGGTGACCGGGTCGGTATTCAGAATGGGGACCGGCGCGCTGAGCGCGAAGGCCTTACTGGCGCCCAGCGTGCCCTCGGTCACGCCGACGGTTTTTCCGCTGACAAAGTCGGCGGCGAGGGCGAAGTCGGTGGCGCGGGTCAGGGTCGCTGTGCCGACGATGCTGGTCACGACGTAGACGCCGTTCTGAGCCGACGCGGCCTGGTCTTTCACCAGAACGCGGTTGCCCACCGCGAGGGTGACGCCGTCGAGGCTGAGGGCGACGCCGGTAATCTGGTTAGCCGCAAAACCGGTGCCGATGGTGGCCGTGGTGGCGACGCGGGCCGCCGCGATGGTGGTCGGCGCCCCCCAGGTGACCGGGTCGGTATTCAGGGTGGCCACCGTAACACTGAGCGCGAAGGCTTTACTGGCCCCCGCCGCGCCCTCGGTCACGCAAACGGTTTTTCCGCTGACGAAGTCGGTGGCGAGGGCGAAGTCGGCGGCGCGGCTCAGGGTCGCGCGGGCCAGGTGGGGCGCCGTCCCGTCGAAACTAGCGCTCAAGAGCGTGCTCTGCCCGGGAGCGCTCCCGGTGGCCGTGATGATCTCCCAACTGTCGAAGCGCAGGCCGACGGGCAGGGTGTCGATCACGGTCAGGGTCTCGGTGGTGGCCTTGGGGAGCTTCACCAGGATATCGTAGGTCACCTGTTCGCCGATCACCACATTGGCGCCGCTGGTCGAGAGAACCGAGGTGGCATCGGTGGTCGCGGCGCCGTTCTTGAAGGACTTGTCTATACTCGGCTCGCCCAGCGCGAATGCGTCGCTGCTATCCGAGGTGGTGTAGGTATTCGGAGCGCCGCCCGTGCCAGTGCGCTCGACGCTGGGCGCGCTCGGCGTGCCCGGCAGACTGGTGTAGGTCAGGCTGGCGGTGTTGGTGATGATCTGCTTTGCCAAAGTGGCGAGCTTCACCTGCGTCGTGATGCGCAGGGTCACCGAGTCGCCGCCGCGCAATTCCGTCAGGGTAGCGTTGACCACGCTGGCGGTGGTGGTGCCGCTGGTGTCGAGAGTGGCATAGTTGCCGGTCGGAGGAGTTTGCAGAACCACCATACTGGGGTAGGGGGCCACCAGTTCCAGGTTCGCGTGGAGAATGTCGGCGATGACCAAGTCGTAGGCGGTGGAGGCGCCGGCGGCGTTGCTGATGACGAGATCATACACCGCAGGGTCACCGGCCTGGATGCCGGTACGGGCTGTGACCAGGTTCTTGGCCAGGGTCAGCGCCGGCTCCTTGATGGTCGCGGTCTGAGTCGCGGCCGCGGTGGTGATGCCGAGGGCGGTGCTGACGGCGACGGCGCTATTGAGACGCGTGCCGTTATTGGCGTTGCCGATGTCGTTCAGAGCCAGCAGTTGGTACTCGATCACAAAGGTCTTGGTGTGGAGGCCGGAGGTGCCGAGGGCGACGATGGTCTTCAGTTGGAACACGAGGGAGCCGGCGGCCGCCCCGGTGGTGTTGGTGGTGATGTCACCAGCGGCGATCTGAACGCCGCCAGCCAAGTTCGAATAGGCGGTGTTGCTGACGTTGCCGAGGGCGGTGACGCTGTCCGCGGAGCGGAAGTAGGCGGTGCCCGCGACGTACTGGAGTCCAGCCGGCACCGTGTCCGTAAGGGTGATGTCTGCCGTCGTGCCTTCCTCGACGGTGACGGTGAGCTGGTAGGTGGCGATCTCGCCGATGGCCAGATCGTTGCCGGTGGTGTTACCGATGGCCGTATAACTGGTAGCAGTGAGGGCCTTGGCCAGGGTCAGGTAGCGAGGCGTGGTGAGGTTCACCGTCGCGCCCACGCTGTAGTTATTGAGGGCGGTGGTATTGAGGATGACCGGGGTGTTGTCGGTGGGCGCGGCGACGCCACTGCCGTTGCGTTCGCCATACTGACCGCCCGAAGCCCCGACCAAAGAGCTGGTCGTGGGGTTGGTGCCCGTGGGGTTCGATGCCGTCCCCTTCGTACCCGGCAGACTGGTGTAGGTCAGACGAGCGCTGTTCGCCATCTCAGCGCGCGTGTCCGCCGTGGTCGAGACGGTACCGTTGACCGTGATGGTGACATCCCCGCTGGAAACCTCCGGCGCGAGGGACGTGAGATTGACCGTGATCGTGCCGGTGGCGTTGACGCCGGGCAGTGTGACTGAGCCGCCGGCATGGGTGATGTCGCCGCTGGAGGAGGTCGTGTCGGTACCGCTGGGCGTGGTGACGGTAATACTGCTGAACAGCACGTTGGTCGGGAGCGCGTCGGTGAGTACGAGATCGAAGGCGGTCGTCTGAGGGACAGGCGTCCAGTTCACCGGCGGGGGCGGCGTCGA
>CAILKC010000779.1 GCA_903834675.1 uncultured Victivallales bacterium
CCAGACCCGCCGCTAACGTAAGCTGCACCATAAGTCACTCCTATATCTACAACTAATTGGAGTATAACGACTTATGGTGCATTTTCAAGCTGCCGCAGGGGAATTCCAAGCCCTCCATGGTCTTTTTGGATAGGGTCTAGCTCGCAGGCCTGGTTGCCGACGACGGAGGGAATGGTCCGTCCGCAAGGCGCGGTCCTCGATTGCACGGAAAACCGCGATATCCTGCCTGACGGGTTACCCTATGTTGACCTCGGTGCCCAGTCTGGCACCCTCTGTAACCTGCTTGGCGTGCAGAGGTCCGTTGACGAGACGACACTGGTGGACCTTCTCCGCAAGCAGAAGGACGCCGGTGCGGCCAACGTAAATGCCGACCGGTGCCGGCGGATCTACGAGTATCTCGGCGCTCATGGTGCCGCCGCGACAAGCGCCCTCAGGACAGAGGCCCTGATCTTCGTTCCCGGTGGCGAAGGCGGGCCCGTCTGGCGTGCAGCCGGCGAGATCATCTGGGAAGATCGTCGCGACCTGTTCGGCGCCAGCTTCGGGTATCTCAAACCGCACTACGGGAATCCCCCGGTTCTGAAACCCTTCTTCTGCACCACGCTCGGTGTCGCGGAGGATGTGACCGTCGGCAGCTGCCTGGACTGGCTGACGCGGGCGTCAGCAAGTCAGAGCACCGACGCTGAGCGTACTGCCAAAGTCTACAAACTCCTTGCCGATAGGCACAGCGCGGACCCCATTCGGCCGGCCGACGAACCGCGCTGCCGCAAGGCATTCGCTGAAGAGGACTTGATCTACGACCCGCACGCGAATCGCTGGCTAACCTCCCAGCTCTGCGTGTGGCCAGACCGCCGAGCTGTTCTGGGTGACCAGTTCGCCTACCTCGAACGTCACTACCCGTCACTGAAGGGCTTCTTCGTGGAGTTGCTTGGCGTGAAGATGGAGGTGGACGACAAGTGCTACGCGGACCGCTGGCGGGCGCTGCAGGAGCAGGAGAGCAACCCGGACCCGAACGAACTGGATCAGGCCCTGTCAGCGATCTACACGGCCCTGCTGAGAGTCGTCGTCGAGCAGTCGGGCAAAGTCCCTGACTGGTGGGAGGATTTCGCCCGCCACGCACTGGTGGTCTGTGAGGATGGACGCTTCCACAAACCGGGCCAGTGTCTGATCCCCGACGATGGCGAGTTGCGACGCATTCTGACCGACACCGGCCATACCGCCGCCTTCGCCTACCTGCCCAACAAGCGTCCATGGAAGGAATGGGATCCGCTTCTCTCTCGGCTGGAGGTTCGGCGCGTCTCTGCCGCAGTCCACCGCCAAGGGGCGTCTGCGACGGGTGCGCGACCTGCTGAGACGCCAGGCTTCCTCACGAGCCCCACCGTCCAACTGGTCCTGGCCTGGCTCCACAGCGAAAAGCGCCTGGACTGCTCGGATATCAGGGAAGTCCGGTCGGGCCTGCGGGAGACGCGGGAGGTCCATGCGGAGTCACTCGAAGTCTCTTTCGCTGTCGATGGTTCCGATATACCGGTGCGGACCGCCTACCCCGCTTACTGGGACCGCCAGTCCTCCCCGCCGGTCCTGTTCTTGGCCGACGGTGCCAGAAGGCTGCACGTGGCGAACGCGCTCTTCGCCGGCCTTATGGGCAGGTTGGGTTTGGACCATGACGACTCGGATCAGGACGACTGCGGAGTCTTGGCGGCGATGCTCGGCAGTGAGGAGGCCGACGCCATCGCCTGGATGGAGAAGAGGGGCTGGCGACTGCCTGACGACGAAGGTGCCGATGGAGGCACTCCCGCAAGCGGAGGTGGGGCGGATGTTGGGGAGGTAGACGCCACGGAACCCGCGGGCAAACCGGAGACCACCGAAGCCAAGAGCCCCGGCGATGCCGTGGTACCCCCTCCGCCCGGTAAGATGCCACCACGTCCTAGAGGCCATGCACCCCCAGTCGGTCCGCGACCACCGGTCGATGTCGAGCCCGGTGTCCCCCTTCCGCCTTACTCGGAGATGCTGTCGGATGCCTTCAGCAGACCCGCAAGACTCAGCGCTGGCGCCGACGACGATGGGCCCATGCTGGATGACGCGGGGCCCGTGCGTAAACACGACCGCCGGGCCGCCAAGTTGCTCGAAGGCCACCAGGCACGGATGGCAGAGGAGCCCGATTCTGCCGAACGCCGCATGGCTACCGAACTGACCATTCTGGAGGCGTCCGACCCGGCAGTTCGCCAGCGGCTGTTCGAGTGGTATCGCGGCAAGTGCCAGATCTGCGGTCTCTCATGGCCAAAGCGCGACGGAACTCCCTTCTTCCTGGCGGCCTATCTTGTCGAGCGGCAGAACGCGCGATGGTTGGACGATGCAGCCAACGCCATCTGCCTCTGCGCTGAGCACTTTGCGCAGTGGCGCCACGCCGCCAAGGAGGATCCGCTCGGCATCGCCGAACAGGTGAGATCAATGCATCTGCCGTCACAGGGCGGTACGGATGACCTCTGCATCCTGTTCACGATGCTCGGGCAGACTGTCCAGATCACCTACTGCGAGAAGCACATGCTCGCACTGAAGACCTTCATCGGGGAGGCACGTGAACCCACGCCGGACCAACGGAGATAGCCGAGATGCAGGACACCGCAAGTGAGTACCGAGGCTCTAAAGCCGTCGCCGGTATCGCTACCCACTATGCCGCGGAACTGGATGCGCAGTTCCGGACGCTGAACTACTTCATTGTCAATTCGGGAGAGGTTGGCCGCGCTCATGAGACGTTCCTGCGGGAGGTGCTGCGCCGGTTTCTTCCGCACAGCATCAATCTCGGCAGCGGTTTCGTCGCAGCCGAGACGTGGACCTCTCGGCAACAGGACATCCTGATCTACCGGCGGGATGGTTCCGTGCTTCTGTCCGTCGGGGACTGCGTCGTGGTCGGGGACCGCGATGCGCTGATTGGATCCATCGAGGTCAAGACAAGGCTGAAGTCGCCCAAACGGTTCAGCGATTGCTGCGCAGCGATGGCTGACTTACGGGAGAGGACCGGCGCCTTTCATGCGCTGTACGTCTGGGATTCCGCCAAGTGCGAAACTGCGCTCAAGGGCGTCTGGCAGTATGTCCGTGCCGATCCAGACCGACGCCGCACTACTATCCCGCATGTGATATACGGAAAGGGCAAGTACCTGCTCATGAAGCCACCTGTGGCACGCGCCGACGATCCGCGCTCGTCGGCGCCCTACCTGCGATGGCAGATCAGCGAAGATGGTTTCACCGAGGGGCGAGCGCTGCTCGGCCTCGTGGCCGCTGTCTTCTCCCTCGGATCGCGACCGCCGGGCCTGCCGTGGTGGCTGAAGGATGATTGGGATCTGCATGGAGGCACGGCGAAGGACGCCGGTGAGCCTGTTACATGGCCTGTTGACCTCTGTGGCCCGGCAGGCCATTAGGCCATCAAGAGGCCTGACCTCAACACCAATCATCCGTATGGTAGCACCTTCCCGTGGTCCGACCCCGAGATAAGGCAACGCGTATTGGATGGCCGTCGCTCGAACGCCTCAGACCCGGAGATCCTCTAGGTGAACCGCGAAACGGTCTGGCGCAGGTACTGCTCGTTTCAGAGCGGGGTCGTGCCCCCCTGCGATGACCGCATCCAGAACGCGTCGGCGATCATCGTCGCTTGTTCGCACGCCAAAGACGAGTTGCGTCACGCATGCATCGATGCCATAGGAGCGATTCCCGGGATTCGCGACCAACCGCCACTCACGCTCGTAACTCCAGTCGGAGGCCTTGGTCAGCCATAGTTGATCAACCGAATTGGGGTTGAGCGTGCGCTCGAAATCGGCGAGTGTGAGCCTGGGATACTCTCGGCGGTATGTGACGGCGTGCGCCAACCTGCCGACCATGTTGGTCGGCGATCTTTCGAATCCCACGCAGATGCCAGTGTGCGAGCTCGAGTAGTGTCCCCACATCAAGAGATTGTCGCAGGACTCCGTCAGACATAGAAGACCCATCTCTTCGAAGACGCGACCAACGCCTTCTCGGAACGTGGCGAATGCCTCGGCATCGTGGGAATCAGGTTTCAGCCGCTCTGCGGGTATTGAGCCAGGCACATATCGAGGACTTGACGTGATCGTCGAAAGGGCATGTTCGACGCTATCTCGCAAGCCGTCCTCGGCAACCGCGAGCGCGCAGTCGAACGGGTCGTTGAACGAGCGCGGGTTGGCGAACCAGAACGCCCGTGTTCGCAGAGCAGTGATCGAATGCTCACTGATTGGAAGATACTTGTATAGAGTAACCAGTTCCGGTCGTAACATCGTCGTATATATGCTAACTAACGTCGGGGTTCCCTTTGTCTGATCTTCCTTGGTGCGGCGTTTTCGGACGACACTCTTTCCCGGCTAGCGTTGAATGCCCTGTCCCCGATCGTCATTGTTGGAGCTTCTGCTGCGCCAAAACCAATTCGCTCTTCTTGGGAGGGCGACCCCCTTTGAGACCGTTGGTGCGACTACTGCCGGCTTTGCGCGCACTCTTGACCGAACCGCCCCGACGGCCCATCTGCGCGGCGGCGAAGGTCACCGTCTGCATGCGAAACGGATAGTCTTCTGGATGAGCGAGAATGTTGGTGTGTAGGTCAATATCGGCATCATCCCAGCGGATATGTCCGTGTCCGCAATACTCGACATTGAAAATCTGGGTTGACGGCAGTGTGGCAAGATACGGGAAGTCGGCAAACGCGGCAAAATATCCTCTATCCTCCACAACGAGATAAAGCCCCTCAGATGTCACCATCTTGACTTCAGCACTTCTTCTGACGCTTGGTCCACTCATTCTCGATCAACTCCTTATTCTCTTCGACAAGTCGCATAATTCTCCGTAATTCGTGTTGTGCAAAGCCATCGTTGCTGGCAAGGCTGACTTCATGCTTGATCCAGAATTTCGCCTCGGTCTGCTCCCGAATCACATGGACATGTACGGGCTCTCCGCTTTCCTCACTGAAGAAGAAGAACCGATACGGTCCAATTCTCAAGATTGTCGGCATACGCCTTGTCCGGTTGAAGAATCTCAACCCAGCATATCCTATTCGGTTAGGTTTATCAAGCCGTTGCTTGTTCTTCTTGCCCAGTAGCGTGATGGTAGGTCTGCTCGCTGCCCTGCAGCTTCCGGCAGCCCGAGGGGAACGGGTCATGGGCCAGCTCCTCGACGGCGCTGATGAGGCGCGGTATGGCTGACCGATCAATCCGCCGCAGTTCCTTCCGAGCCGAGGTTCGCCACTCAATTCGGTAAGAGGCCATCGCGCTTCAACTCCGCGACCAGCTTCTCGTGAGGGACCGTCTCTTCGTCTCGGCGCTCAGCTACAACAGCCAGGTCACGGAGGTCCTCAAGAAGCTCCTCATACTCGCCAAGCGGAAGGATGACAGCCTCCCGTTTACCGTTGTCGCCGATCACGTATCGCGGGTGTAGTTGCAGCGTCGCACTCATCGCCGGATCTCCAGTGTTTGCATGGGCACAATATACCTCCTCACCCCCGAGGAGACGCAGGCACTGGTGACAGCCGAGGTAGAGGGGGTCAGTGTCGAACTCACGGCTTCAGGAGCTGACCCATGACCACCCGGCCGACATCACTCAGATGCTGCAGGGGTTGGTGACCCGCCGAGTGCTGGCTCAGAAAGGCCGCACGCGTGGCACCTACTACATGCTCCCGGACCACGGCACGATCAGTCCGGCCAATGACACCGAACCGTCGGTGGCAGGCGACAGCCGCGGGGCTGGTGACACCCAGCAGTTGTCCGGTGATGTCACTGGCACTCGCGGTGACTCCCAACATCCGCCCGGCGACTCCCAACATTTGCCCGGTGACTTCCAACATCCGCCCGGTGACTCCCAACACTGCTACCTGCGGCCAATGCTGGAAGCGAAGCTCTTGCAGATGAAGTTCCCCAGCGAACCGAACCGCCCTGATCAGGCCTACACCACCCACGAACGCGCTACGGAACTGTGACGACATCACCCCCGTCGCCTGGTTGATCCCCAAGTGCATGATGGAATACCCGCAGAAGCTCGCCGATCAGAAGCGGCTCCTGCCCGACTTCATCATCAAGAACCGCGAGTTCATGGAGGGCTTCTTCAAGGCACAGGGCCTGAAGGGGCGTACGCTTGCCGACGCACTGGCCCGTGGCGGCGCCAGAGCGTCCTTTCGCCGCCTTTCCGACCTTTCCCGACGCCCCCAAGCCCCTGAACGAAGGGGTCCGCATCCTGGCCTTCTTCAGTGCAACGTGTGACCAGAGCAAGGCCACGGCGAGGACCCTGCTCGAACTCCAGTCCATGACGGCCGTCTACCTCGTGTTCTTCGATGCAGAGGACGCGATAGCCGAGTTCCAGAACGCCACGGACACGTATTCGGCCCCCTGGATCCGGCTCGACCCGGCGCTCTTCTTCGATCACATCGGCGACGCGCCACCCCGGGTGTACGTCCTCAACGATGGCAGGGGCGTGAGATTCTGGGACGGAGAGAGCCCGGTGGATGAACTGCGGCAGGCCTTGACCTCGCTTCTACCACGCCCTGGCCCCTGACGCCCCGGCAGTAATGGGTCAGAAGCTGTGAAGAAATGCCCGCATCGCTGTCCGCAAACCACTTTTCGTGGTCCATCCAGGCACAAATCTTGATTTCGGCCCCGATTTCGATTCTTTCACAGCTTCTCACTGGATGGGGGAACATGCCCAACGGGGACTCGCTGAAGCTCGGGGAGAGCTTCAGCCCGAGGGCGGGACTCCGGCAGGAGGCGGCCCATTGAGTCGGAGTTTCGCGTTCACCCGCCCGCAGCGCCTCTGGAGAGGCGCCTGGCCTCAGGCGCAGAGCGGTGGAGGCCCACCGCATCTCCACCAGGCTGTGGACCGCCCGGGGCCTCCCGGGCAGTACCGGCCGTGCGCAGCACCCGCGAGCCGCGGCCGCTCCATTCCCCTGGAGAGGCGCCTGGCCTCAGGCGCAGCGGCGGCGGCCCACCGCATCTCCACCGCGCTCAGACCGCCGCCTCTGGCCCGAGGGCTGGCTTGACCTCCGTGTGCCACTTCCAGAGCAGGTAGATGGCGGGGTAGACCAGCAGCTCCATAATGAAACTGGTCACCAGGCCTCCGACCATCGGCGCGGCGACGCGTTTCATCATGTCGGCGCCGGTCCCGACGGACCACATGATCGGCATCAGGCCCATGCTGGCCGCGGCAACCGTCATCATCTTCGGTCGAATCCGTTTGACGGCGCCATGGATGATGGCCTCGTGCAGGTCAGCCAGACTGCGCAACCTGCCCTTAGCCTTGGCCTCGTCATAGGCCAGGTCAAGGAACAGCAGCATGAAGACGCCGGTCTCGGCATCGAGACCCATCAGGGCGATCATGCCGACCCAGACGGCGATGGAGATGTTGTAGCCAAGGAGGTACAGGAACCACACGGCACCGACAGCACTGAACGGCACGGCCAACAGCACCACCAGCGCCTTGAAGGTGGACTTGGTATTGGCGTACAGTAGCAGGAAGATCAGCAGGACGGTCAGCGGCAGGACCACCTTCATCCGCTCCTTCACCCGCAGCATGTTCTCGTACTGCCCGCTCCAGACCAGCGAGTAGCCAGTGGGCAGCTTGATGTCCCGGGAGACCACCTGTTTGGCATCCTTGACGTAGCTGCCGATGTCGCGACCGGCGATGTCCACGAACACGTAACCGGCCACCATGCCATTCTCATCGCGGATCATCGAGGGGCCGTTGACCA
>CAILKC010000780.1 GCA_903834675.1 uncultured Victivallales bacterium
CCTACGCCGGCGGCGAGCGCTACCAGGCATCGGCCGCCTTTGCGGGCAAGAAGCGCCAAGGCGAGGGCGGCTGGTTCTACGAACAGGAGGGAGCGGGCAAGGTGGCGTCTGTCGCTGGTGTGGCGGTTCCGGAGGCAGTACCTATGGCCCCCGTGTTTGTACGGGAGGTGCAGGCGGTTGGGGCGCGGCTCTCGCCGGAGACCGAGCCAGCGCTGCTGGCGCTGGTGGCCGAGGAGTGGTGGCGCGAAGACCGCCTCGACGGCTCAGAGCAGGCGTACCGCCGGGCCTCCGTGGATCACCTGGCGCGTGCTGGCCAGGTGGCGGCGGACCGGAGCGTAGAGCTTCCGAAGGCACTGGGTGCGCTGGCTACCGCCGCACCCGCGACGCCGGAGGCTTGGCTCGTCCACTACGCGAGCGTGCGGCTGCTCAAGCGCGAGTTGCTGCTGGGCGATCCGCTGATGGGATTCGGCGAACTGCTGGTCTGCAAGCGCAAGATGCCCTCCTGGGCTCATCTGGTGGCGCAATATTACGGCTGGAGGCAGCGGGGGGGCGGCGGGCTCTGCGCAGTGCGGCGTCCGGGCCGTTCGCTTGAGACGCGTGACCTGATCAACGGCCGGTTGCCCGAGGGCAGCTATCTGGAACCTCGCCTGAGCTATGACGCCAAGCGGCTTCTCGTGGCCTTTGTCGCATGCAACGAGGCGGAGCCAAACCCTCTGTCGTTCAAGGTCAACGAATGCGGGGCGGACGAACGTTATTTTCATCTCTATGAACTGGATCTCGGCGTGCCCGGCAAAGAGGGCGTCCGGCAGTTGACCCGCGGACCCTACGACGACATGATGGGCGAATACCTGCCGGACGGCGGCATCGTCTTCTGTTCCACGCGGCGCAAGGGGTCGTCGCGCTGTTTCGGTCCTGAGTATAGCAGCCGCTGGCACAACTACACGTTGCACCGGGCCAACGCGGATGGCAGCGCGATTACGACGTTGTCGTACAACGACGTGAGCGAGTGGTTTCCTGCGGTCTCCCATTCCGGCGACATCCTGTTCGCGCGCTGGGACTATATCGACCGGGATGCGGTGACGCACCAGAATCTCTGGTCGAGCCGCCCCGACGGCAGCAACCCGATGGCGGTGTGGGGCAACGCGCTTCCTGCGCCGCACTGCACCTTCCAGGCGAAGCCGATTCCGAACTCGCGCAAACTCGTCTTCACCGCCTCGGCGCACCACGCTGTCACGGGCGGCCCGATCTGCGTACTCGACCCTGCGGTGGGGCTCAACGCGCCTGAGGCCTCCGCGCGCCTCACGCCGTTGCCCTATCCCGAGGCGGAGGGCTGGAAGCTGCCCGAATGGTACGAGTCGCCCTGGCCGCTCTCCGAGCGGCTCTTCCTGGTCGCGTACAGCCCCGTGAAGTTGCGCTCTCAGGGTGAGCACGCCAAGCGGGAGACACGCAATCCGGACGACACGCAGCGCGTCTGCCTGCTGGACAACCGCGGCAACCGCGAGCTGCTCTACCGCGACACGGCGATCAACACGGTCACGCCGATCCCGCTGGCGGCGCGGCAGGCGCCGCCCGTGCTGGCGAGCCTGCTGCCGAAGGACCCGCCGCCGGAGGGCGAGATGACGGTCTACGACATTTATCAGGGATTGGACGGCGTGCCGCGCGGCGAGATCGTCGCGCTGCGCGTGGTGCAGCTCTTCCCGAAGACCACGCCCTACGCCAACTCGCCGCG
>CAILKC010000781.1 GCA_903834675.1 uncultured Victivallales bacterium
GGCACGGTGACCTTCAAGAACGGGGCCACTACCCTCGGCAGCGGGACGGTGACGGCGGGCGTTGCGACGTTCGCCACCAGCGGCCTGAGCGCGGGCGACCACAGTCTGACGGCGGAATACGGCGGCGATACCAACTACGCCGCCAGCACGAGCAGCGCGATCACGCAGACGGTCAATAAAGCCACCCCGAACGTGACCGCCTGGCCGACGGCCAGCGCGATCAGCTACGG
The DNA here is from genome assembly GCA_903834675.1 of uncultured Victivallales bacterium. The sequence goes on from CAILKC010000781.1 coordinate 231, forward strand.
CCAGACGCTGGCCAGTTCTACGTTGAGCGATGGCGCCGCGACGCCGACCGGCAGTTTCGCCTGGACCACCTCGACCACCGCGCCGGGAGTCGGCACGGCGGCGCAGGGTGTCACCTTTACGCCCGCCGACGCGACCAATTACAACAACACCACTGGCACCGCCAGCGTGACGGTCAACAAAGCGACGCCGACCGTGACCGCCTGGCCGACGGCCAGTGCGATCACCTACGGCCAGACCCTGGCCTCCTCCACGTTGAGCGGCGGCACCGCCTCGGTAGACGGCGCTTTTGCCTGGACTACGCCGACCACCGCGCCCGGTGCGGGCACGGCTGCGCAAGGTGTGACCTTTACGCCCACGGACGCGACCCATTACAGCAGCGTGACGGGCAGCGCCAGCGTTACCGTCAACAAGGCCACTCCGAACGTGACCACCTGGCCCAGCGCCAGCAGCATCCCGGTCGGCCAGACCCTGGCCAGTTCTACGTTGAGCGGCGGCTCCGCTTCCGTGGCGGGCAGCTTCGCCTGGACCACGCCGACCACCGCGCCGGCGGTCGGCACGGCTTCGCAAGGTGTGACCTTTACGCCCACGGACGCGACCCATTACAGCAGCGTGACGGGCAGCGCCAGCGTTACCGTCAACAAGGCCACTCCGAACGTGACCACCTGGCCCACGGCCACGGCGATCAGCTACGGCCAGACCCTGGCCAGTTCTACGCTGAGCGGCGGCTCCGCTTCCGTGGCGGGCAGCTTCGCCTGGACCACGCCGACCACCGCGCCTGGGCTCGGCACGGCTTCGCAAAGCGTGACCTTCACGCCCACGGTCACGGCCAACTACAACAGCGTGACGGGCAGCGCCAGCGTGACGGTCAAGGCGACGACGACGACGGCGCTGGCGTCCTCGCTCAATCCCTCGACCAGCGGCAGGAGCGTGACCTTCACGGCCACCGTCTCGCCGGGCACGGCCATGGGCACGGTGACCTTCAAAGACGGGGCAGACGCTTTCGGCACGGGGACGGTGGCGGCCGGGGTTGCGACCTTCACCACCAGCGGCCTGAGCCCGGGCAGCCACAGTCTGACTGCGACCTACTCCGGCGCTGCCGACTACGCCGCCAGTACCAGCAGCGCCCTGACCCAGACGGTGCTTATCGGCCCCACCATCTACGACGCCAACTGGATCAGCATGGGGGGATTGCCGGGTGTCGCCGGGGGGGATGTCCTCGCGGCGGTGGTGGACGGGTCTGGGAATCTCTACATTGGCGGAGACTTTGGGCGCGGCGCGGGCGGGGTGCCCAACACCGCGTACATTGCGAAATGGGACGGCAGCACCTGGTCCGCCCTCGGGACGGGGATGGATGACAGGGTCAATGCCCTGGCGGTGGCGCCGGACGGCACTCTCTACGCGGGCGGTTACTTCACCACCGCGGGCGGGGTGCCCAACACCGCGTACATTGCGAAATGGGACGGTAGCGCCTGGTCCGCCCTCGGGACGGGGACGGACAAGGAGGTCCTTGCCCTGGCAGTGTCCGGGACGACTCTTTACGCGGGTGGCAATTTTTCCTACGTCGAGGGCGACGTGTACGCCAGCCGCATCGCGAAATGGGAGGGCGGCGCCTGGTCCGCCCTCGGTTCGGGACTGAATGGGACCGTCACTGCCCTGGCGGTGACGTCGGAAGGCATCCTCTACGCGGGCGGGAGCTTCGGCGGTTTGGTTGCGAGATGGGACGGCAGCGCCTGGTCCGGGCTCAATCTCGGGGGGCTGAATGAGGAGGAGGGGATGGTCAATGCCCTGGCGGTGGCGTCCGACGGCACGCTCTACGCGGGCGGGAGCATCGCCGGTTGGGTTGCGAAATGGAACGGCAGCGCCTGGTCCGCCCTCGGGACGGGGCTGAATGGCCGGGCATATGCCCTGGCGGTGTCCGGGACGACCCTCTACGCCGGCGGTTACTTCACCACCGCGGGCGGGGCGAGCGCCAATTCCATTGCGAAATGGAACGGTACCGCCTGGTCCGCCCTCGGGACGGGGGTGGACGACACGGTCCGTGCCCTGGCGGTGTCCGGGACGACCCTCTACGCCGGCGGTTCCTTCACCACCGCGGGCGACCTGAGCGTCGGTTACATCGCGACATGGAATGGCAGCGCCTGGTCCGCCCTCGGGACGGGGCTGAATGACGAGGTCTCTGCCCTGGCGGTGGCGTCGGACGGCACTGTCTACGCCGCCGGTTCCTTCACCACCGCGGGCGGGGTAAGCGCCAATTACATCGCGACATGGAACGGCAGCGCCTGGTCCGCCCTCGGGACGGGGCTGAATGGCCAGGTCAATGCCCTGGCGGTGTCCGGGACGACCCTCTACGCCGGCGGGGACTTCAACCGCGCGGGCGAGGTGGACGCCAATTACATCGCGAAATGGAACGGTACCGCCTGGTCCGCCCTCGGGACGGGGATGGATAACGTGGTCAGTGCCCTGGCGGTGGCGTCGGACGGCACTCTCTACGCGGGTGGTTGGTTCCTCAACGCGGGCGGGGAAAGCGCCAAGTTCATCGCGAAATGGGGCGGCAGCCCCGCTGCCTGGTCCGCCCTCGGGACGGATCCGGATTGCTTCGGACTGGATAGCGGTGTCCGTACCCTGGCGGTGTCCGGGACGACTCTCTACGCGGGCGGGCGCTTTGCCGGTGGGGTTGCGAAATGGGACGGCAACGCCTGGTCCGCCCTCGGTTCGGGGCTGGCTGGCGAGGTCTCTGCCCTGGCGCTGGGGGCGGACGGCACGCTCTACGCGGGCGGTGGGTTCAGCAGCGCGGGCGGGTTGCCCAACACCGCGTACATCGCGAAATGGGGCGGCAGCCCCGCTGCCTGGTCCGCCCTCGGTTCGGGGGCGAATGACGCGGTTTTTGCCCTGAAGGTGGCGTCGGACGGCACTCTCTACGCGGGCGGTGGGTTCAGCAGCGCGGGCGGGTTGCCCAACACCGCGTACATCGCGAAATGGGGCGGCAGCCCCGCGGCCTGGTCCGCCCTCGGAACGGAGCCGGATTACTCGGGGATGAATTCCTCTGTCTATGCCTTGGCGGTGGGCGGAACCAACCTCTACGCCGGCGGTGCCTTCACTACGGCGGACGGTAAAGCCTCCGCCTGTGCCGCGTACACACAGTTGCCGGTGACCAGAGCCACCCCGACGGTGACCCCCTGGCCGACCGCCAGCGCCATCACCTATGGCCAGACGCTGGCCAGTTCCACCTTGAGCGGCGGGGCTGCCTCAATGGCGGGTTTCTTTGCTTTCACCTCGCCGTCCACGATGCCTTCCGCCGGGACTGCGGCACAGTCGGTCACGTTCACCCCCACCACCATCGCTTATACCGGAGTCGGTGCCGCTGCCGGCACGGTGGCAGGGGCCGTCAACATCGGCCGCCAGTTCAAGGTCTCCGGGAGCAGCGTCACGGTGTTCGACCTGGGGGTGTTCGATTTCGGGGCCGACGGTCTCGTTGAAAGCCATACCGTGACCCTGTTCCGGATCACCGCCGGCGCCGGCGCCGCGAACTCCACCGTTGCGGCGGTCACGGGAGGATCGGTGTCGGTGCCGAGCGGCAGCGCCGCGCCGCTGGAGGGGAGCTTCCGCTTTGCTGCTCTGCCCGCGCCGGTGAGGCTTGCCCCCGGCGATTACACCATCATCGCCTACGGCCTCGACAAGGCGAAGGATCCCTACGGGGCAGCGGCCGGGCTGCCGAGTGACCCGGTGAGCGACATCGCCTATTGCCCGTACCAGTTCGTCGTGGCGGCAAGCCCCGCCTATCCCAACGGAGGCGAGGCCGGCAGCGCACGTTCCAGCGCGTCCTTCCGCTATCTCAACCCGGACTATTCCACCGCCAGCAGCACGGTGAGTGTGACGGTTGGCAAGGCGATTCCCAGCGTGACGGCCTGGCCGACCGCCAGCGCCATCACCCATGGCCAGACGCTGGCCGATTCCACCCTGAGCGGTGGTGAGGCTTCCATGGAGGGTTTCTTTGCTTTCACCTCGCCGGCCACCACGCCCTCCGCCGGGACTGCGGCACAGTCGGTTACGTTCACCCTCACCCACGCCCCCACCACCATCGCGTATACCGGAGTCGGTGCCGGTGCCGGCACGGCGCCAGGGACCCTCAACATCGGCCGCCAGTTCACCGTCTCCGGGAGCAGCGTCACGGTGTCTGAACTGGGGGTGTTCGATTTCGATGCCGACGGTCTCGTTGAAAGCCATACCGTGACCCTGTTCCGGATCACCGCCGGCGTCGGCGCCGCGAACTCCACCGTTGAGGCGGTCACGGGAGGATCGGTGTCGGTGCCGAGTGGCAGCGCCGCGCCGCTGGAGGGGAGTTTCCGCTTTGCTGCTCTGCCCGCGCCGGTGACGCTTGCCCCCGGCGATTACACCATCATCGCCTACGGCCTCAACGACACGGGGGATCCTTACGGGGACGGGGCCGGGCTGCCGAGTGCCCCGGTGGGCGACATCGACTATTGCCCGTACGAGTTCGTCGTGGCGGCAAGCCCCGCCTATCCCGACGGAGGCGGGGACGGCAACGCACTTTCCAGCGCATCCTTCCGCTATCTCAACCCGAACTTTTCAACCACCGCCACTGGCAGCGCCAGCGTCACCGTCAACAAGGTCACCCCGAGCGTGACCACCTGGCCCAGCGCCAGCAGCATCCCGGTCGGCCAGACGCTGGCTGATTCCTCGCTGAGCGGCGGCGCCGCCTCGGTAGACGGAGCTTTTGCCTTCACCACGCCCGCCACCGCGCCTTTGGTCGGCACGGCCTCGCAAAGCGTGACCTTCACGCCCACCGACGCGACCCACTACAACAGCGTCACGGGCAGCGCCAGCGTGACGGTCACCGCGGTCTCCCGCAGGACGAGGCGAAGTGGCCCGTGGAGCGAGCTGACGACCTGGGACGACACGGTGCCCGTCACCGGCCAAGACGTGGTCATTCCGAGGGGCTTCAC
>CAILKC010000782.1 GCA_903834675.1 uncultured Victivallales bacterium
ACCCGCAGGGGCCTGGTTCGCGGTATCCGCCGTTTGCAGGACCCCTGTCTCCTGGAGCCCGCGATGCCAAGGACCCGCAGGGGCCTGGTTCGCGGTACCCGCCGTCGGCAAGACCCCTGTGTCCCTGGAGCCCGCGATGCCAAGGACCCGCAGGGGCCTGGTTCGCGGTATCCCCCGTCTGCAAGCCGCGGATCGGCCCCGCGGCCTCGCCGCGCTCCCCCGCCTACTCCCCGTCGGTTCCGGCGGGGGACGCGGCGATGCACGCCAGCAGGTGTGGCACGGTGTCATGCAAGCGGGCGGGGCCGATACCCTTCAGGCGCGCCGCCGCCGCGAGGTCCGCTGGGCGGCGCCGCGCGAAGTCGTGCAGGAGCGCGTCGCTGATCACCACGTAGGCGGGGACCTGGCGCTCCGCGGCCAGGCGTTTGCGCACCTGGCGCAGGCGGTTATACAGCGCCTCTTCCTCGACGTCAGGGCTTGGCTCCGGCGCGCCCGCCGATGCTTCCGGGGTCGTGGCGCGCCGCGGCGCACCACGGCGCGGCGGCGGACGTGCCCCGAGATCCAACGGCACTGCCTCTTTGCCGTGCAGCACGCGCAAGCCTAGAGCGGTGATGTCCACGCAGGGGTAGCGGGAGTCGCCCACGGTCTCGATGCAGCCGGCCTTGAGCAGCGCCTTGAGCAGACGGTACAGATGCGCCGATTCCACCTGGTCAAGCTCGCCATAGCGTGGATGGTCGTCCAGGCGCCAGCGCAGCAGATCGGCATCGGTGGAGCCCGACAGCAGTTGCACGATGCGCCCCTGGCCAAAGCGCCCGCCCAAGTCGTGTACCGTCTCGAGCAGAACCTGGACGATGGCCAGCTCCTCGGCGTCCGGCGCGCGTGACTGCCCCGCGTCCAGATTGCGGCAGAGGTCGCAGGTCTCGCAGCGCCAGTCGCCGGTCTCCTGCCCAAAATAGCGGACCAGAAAGCGCTGGCGGCAGGCGCGGCTGTGGGTGGCGTATTCCACCATGTCCTCGAGCCGGGCCCGGTCGAGAGCGTGCTTGCGTTCCATCGCCGGCAGATCCAATTCCAGCTTCTCCGCATCGGGTTCAGTCAGGACCAGCAGGCCGCTGTCGCGGCCGGGTTGCCACTCGAGCTGCTGCCCGGCGAGCGCGCTGAGCACCCGGCGCACCTGTTCCTCGCGCAGTCCGCAGACCTCGGCCATCTGCGCCACGCTGCAGGCGAGGCCGTTCTCCAAGTCCCGGCCGCGCCAACGGGCCAGGCGCGAAAGGAAACGCGAGCGCTGGGTCGATTCGTGGGCGTGTTCCTGGCCGAGACGCACGCTGTCGTGCAGGAAGACAAGCCGGCCCGGGAGGTCGCGGCGGTAGGCGCGCTCAAGGTGCCCGTAGCGCTCCAGCACCCGCAACGCGGCCTCGACGTGCTTGGCCGTCGGCGCCTCAGGCGCCAGGCTCCGCAGCGTCTCGTCATCAGCCACCTCCAGCGGCTCGCCGCCGCCCTGACGCCAACTGCGCAGCAGGGCGCTATAGATCGTCTGCAGCAGTTCCGGCGCGGGGTTGTTGACCTCGATCAGAAACTCATGCACGAAACGGTCCCGCGGCGAGTAGAGCAGCACGCAGTCGGCGGGTTCGCCATCGCGCCCGGCACGCCCGGCTTCCTGGTAGTAGGCTTCCAGTGAGCCGGGTATGGCGTAATGGATGACGCGGCGTACGTCGGGCCGGTCGATGCCCAGGCCAAACGCATTGGTGGCGGCAAGCACCGGGGTCGGATCGGCCATGAAGCGGTCCTGAGTCCGGCTCCGCTCGCGGTCGGGCAGGCCGGCATGGTAGGCCAGGCAGCGACACTCCGCGGCCACCGCATCCACCGCTTTGCGGGTCGAGGCGTAAATGAGCGTCGGCGCCGACGTCTCAAGCAGCCGCGTCAGCACCCGCAGCTTCTCCACCTGCGTGCGGCCATCACAGACCGCGAAACCCAGGTTCGGACGCTGAAAGCCGGTGACCACCTGGACCATCTCCTGACGCCCGAGGGTGAAGCAGATGTCCTCGCGCACCGTCGGCGTGGCCGAGGCAGTGAAGGCGCAGACCTGCGCAATGCGCAATTCCGCCACCGCGGCGCCCAGGCGAGCGTAGTCCGGCCGGAAATCGTGGCCCCACTGGCTGACGCAGTGGGCCTCGTCTACCACCAGCAGACTGGGCGGCTGACGCCCGAGCAGGCCCCGGAATGCCGCAGCGCGGAAGCGCTCCGGCGCCACGTAGAGCAACTTGGTCGTGCCCGCAGAGGCCGCCGCCAGGACGGCGCGCTGGGCCTCGGGATCAAGGGTACTGTTGACGAAGGCCGCCGGTATCCCTTTCTCGCGCAAGCCCTCGACCTGGTCTTTCATCAGCGCGATCAGCGGCGAGACCACGATGCCGTATCCGGGCCGCATCAGGATGGGAAGCTGGTAACAGAGCGACTTGCCGGCGCCCGTGGGCATGATCACGCAGACATCCTGCCCCGCCAGAATACGCCGTACCACGTCTTCCTGTCCGGCACGGAAGCGGTGGAAGCCGAACCACCGCCCGAGCGCGGCCAGCAGGTCGTCGGATCCATCCGGCGGTGGAGCTACGCTGCGGGGCACGTGCATGCCGTACTATCGCGGCGCAGTCCCCGCAGACAAGCAGCAACCACCCCAAGGGGCGCAGATCAGTTCGGTAGGGGTTTCTGTTTCGATCTTCTCCGCGTCCGGCGAGAAGAACGGGTCCCTTTACTCTTGGGGGAGACTTCCGGCGGGACGTGTCGCCAAATGCCAGACGCCGCGGAGCGCTGAAAGCGCGGCCATTCCTCAGCCCAGGGCACCGCCCTGGGAATGGAATCCAAAACGAGATTGAGCCCTGCCGGGGCGGCATACCGACAGTCCATGGGCACCGCGCGGCCAGCTATGGC
>CAILKC010000783.1 GCA_903834675.1 uncultured Victivallales bacterium
GGCAACGCCCTGGGAATAGAGTGGATATGGGTTTGAGCCCTGTAGGGGCGAGCCATCTACCCCACCTTCGCACCGAGGTCGCATGGTCCGCCCCTCCAGGGCTCAATCTGCGCTGTGGACGGGTACCCAGGGCGTTGCCCTGGGCGCCCGAAACGCCCCCTTGGGGCTGAATACCACGGCCCATCCTTATTGCACAGGTCGGATTTTTTGGGACCTACCACTATAGTAAGACCCGCGCGTCAGGCGGGTGCAACCTCGACGGCGGCGCGCCGTCACCCGGACGGCGGAAGCGCGCTGGGATCAGGCAGCGAAAGGCCTTCTTGCCATGGCGGAAGAAATCGCGTTTGTGGTGGTCACTCCGTATACGATCAGCAAGTCCCGCACCGGCGCGATACTGTCCCGCTTGCTGGGGCGTTTATCGGCAGAACTGATTGCGACACAGATATTTGCCGTCAATCAGGAGATGGCCGACCGCTATGCCGCCTCGGTCCCGCCAGGCCCGACTCCCGAGGACGAGCACCACCGGCGGATGATCCGCGACTACATCGCTGAGACCTTCAGCCCCTTGCAGGATGGCCAGCGGCGGCGGCGGGCGCTGCTCCTGGTGTTCAGGGGCGAGAATGCCTGCCAGGAAGTCGCCGACGTGGTGGGGCGTATCCGCATCAGCAGCGCCAGCGGCGAGACGATTCGGGACACCTATGGGGACCTGATCTACAAGCACGACGGCACGGTGCGCTACTTCGAGCCTGCGGTGCTCACATCTGACTGCCGGGAACACGTCCGGGCCGACCTGCAGATGTGGATGGATTTCGCCGCGACACAGCCGGCGGTGCTGGACCGCGTCTGCACCTACGACAATCCTGCGGCAGTCGAGCAGACGCTGGTGCTGATCAAGCCGGACAGTTGGCGCCAGCGGAGTTCGCGGCCCGGCGCCATCGTCGACATGTTCAGCCGCACGGGTCTGCGAATCATCGCCATGAAGCTCTGCCGGATCAACGTCCGCCAAGGCCTGGATTTCTACGGTCCGGTGCGCGACGTGTTGCGCGCCAAGTTGGCGCCTGGAATTGGTGCGAAGGCCCGTCTGGTACTGGAGAAGGAACTGGGGTTGACGCTGGCGCCCGAGATCGAGCAGGAACTTGCTCGCAGTGTCGGGATTCCCTACGCGGAAAACCAGTTCGAACGTATCGTCGAATTCATGACCGGCGTCGCCCCGAGCCAGTGTCGGCCGGAAGACATGGATGCCGACGGGAAGGTCAAGTGCCTGGCCTTGGTGTACGAAGGCGAGAATGCGGTTCGCAAGATCCGCGACGTGCTCGGTCCGACCGACCCGACCAAGGCGCCAGGTGGCACCGTGCGCTCGGAGTTCGGCTCTAATATCATGGTCAACACCGCGCATGCTTCGGACAGCGCGGAGAATGCCCGGCGGGAGATGGGGATTCTCAAGCTGCACGAAGGCAACTTCCTGCCCATCGTCAACAAGGCCTTGGCCGAACTGAAGCTCTGACTGGGCGGAGGCATGCATGCCAGCCGGGGATCGCATCGTACTGGTGGATGGCTACGGCCAGATCTACCGCAGCTACTACGCCATCCGCGGACTGACCGCCCCGGACGGACAGCCCACGAATGCTCTGTATGGCGTGGTGCGGTTTCTGCTGAACCTGGATACCGCCCTACCGCACCGCTTCGGGGCGCTGGTACTGGACAAGGGCAAGCCCAGGCAGCGGCTGGAGTTGCTGCCGGAGTACAAGGCGACGCGCCCGCCGATGCCGGAGCTGCTGCGCAGCCAGATAGCGCCCATCCGGACCTGGGCTCGGGCTTTGGGCTGGCCGCTGCTGGAAGCTGAGGGCCACGAGGCCGATGACCTGATCGCGGCCGTGGTCGCGGCCTGTCCCGGTCGTGAGCTGGCGATCCTCTCGCACGATAAGGACTTGGCTCAGCTCATCCGGCCTGGCGTCTGCCTGTTGCAGCCGGGTCCGAAGGGCACCCTGGCCGCGCTCGGCCGCGAGGAGATTACCGCTAAGTTCGGGATTCCGCCCGAACAGCTCCGCGATTACCTGGCGCTGGTCGGCGACAGCTCGGACAACATCCCCGGTGTGGCCGGAGTGGGCGCCAAGACGGCGGCGGGGTTGCTGAACCGCTTCGGGAGTATTGCAGGCATCTTGCAGCACCTCAGCGAGATCGAGCGCCCTGCCATCCGCGAAGCCTTGGCC
>CAILKC010000784.1 GCA_903834675.1 uncultured Victivallales bacterium
GACGAGGATACGGTGGTGCTGAAGATCGATCAGGTCGGCGGCGCGGCCTGTCACGAGGGCTACCGCACCTGCTTCTTCCGCAAGGTCGAGGGCGGTGAGTTGAAAGTAGTCGGCGAGCGCGTTTTCGACCCCAAGACGGTGTATAAGAAGTAGTCCTCTCGGCGCCCGGCCTGGCGGCACCGGCCAGTTCCCCAGCGACCATGACGAGGTGACGTATGTACCCGCTTTCGCCCCCTGTGATCTGTGTGTTCGAGCAGGCCTTGGCAGACACCCTTTCGGCTCAGCGCGTCGAGCGGATGCTGGCGGCGCTGGGGCGTGACCTGGGCTCGGTGGAACGAGTCACGGACGCCGACATCCCCGACCTGATCCGCCGGCATGGCTGGCAGGACGCGCGTTCTCGCCAGGGCGCTCTGGGCGGGCATGCCGAGCCCGCGCTGGTGTTTACCACGCTCTGCTGCGGCGACAAGCCAGACAGCACGCCGGTCCTGAAGGCGTGTCCGCCCGGCACCCCCGCCTGGTTGGTCGGCCATCTTCTCGGCCATGGCGGCAAGGTCCTGGCGCGGGAGAACTACACCTCAAGCCGTGGCGTCTGCCGGGCGCGGGTGCAGTTCGATACCCTCTACGGTTGCCCGCACGGCTGCATTTACTGCCCCGGTGGGAAGGTCGCCGTCGTCTTCACCAACCTTGAAGAGTTTGTCGAGCGACAGGTCATCCCAGCGGCGGCCGCGGAGCCCTGGCAGAAGGTCTTCATGTTCAACTCCTGCCTCAGCGACACGCCCTGTTTCGAGCCGGAGTACGGCCTGTCGAAGCTGCTGGTGGAGTACTTCGCCTCGACGCCGGACCAGCACTACCTGATCCACACCAAGAGCGCCAACACCGATTTCCTGCATGCTCTCGACCACCGTGGGCACACCATCGTGCTGTGGAGCCTGAGCGCGGACACCGCCAGCCGCCTGGTGGAGCCTGGCACCGCCTCGGCCGAGGAGCGCATCGAGGCGGCACGGCGTTGCCAGGAGGCCGGTTATACCGTCCGTTTCAAGCTTAAGCCCATTGTTCCGCTCAGGGGTTGGCGCGAGGAGTATAGGCGTCTGATCAGCCTGCTCTTCGCCCGGACTCGGCCCGACAGCATCGGCTTGTTCATGCTGGCCTGGATGGACCTGCAGGAGCTCAAGGCGATCCTCGACCTGAGCCTGCTCGAGCCCGACTTTGTCCAGGCGCTCGAGGACAGCGCCGCGGCCATGAAGGGCGTCACGGCGGGTCCCTTCCCGCACGCCGCCCGCGCTCAGGTGTACCACTTCCTGCTGGAGGAGATTCGCCGATATGATCGGGACGTGCCGGTCTTCCTATGCACCGAGACCCTTGACATGTGGAGTGAGTTTGCGCCACTGCTGGGAGTGGAGCCCTCCAACTACGTCTGCGCCTGCGGACCCCAATGTCTGCCGGGGATGAAACGGCTGCCGCAGGTACTGGCGCCGAGCGAGATCAGGGCGTCGTAACCGGCAAGGCAAGGTGGCGAGCGTGGAAGGCCAGGGCTTCCTGCACATGGACATCCCAATAGTCCCAACTGTGCGTCCCCGGAAACTCCTGGTACTCATGCGCTAGCTCCAGGGTGCGCAGGTGTTCCACGAACCGCCGGTTAGGCTGGACCAGAAAATCCTCGGTGCCGCAGTCGATGCGCAGGGCCGGGGCGTTCCCCGCCTGCCGGACCTTGGCCGCGAGCGCGAACAGATCATGCTGACTGCCGGTCGGCAGGGCTCCGGCGATGCGCCGGAACTCGGGGGCGCGGAAGTCCGAGTCAGCCACCGGATCGTGACCGAAGGCCAAGGCGCCCGAGTGACTGGTGGCCGAGACGTAACGCTCCGGGTAGCCTAAGGCCAGGCGTAGCGCGCCGTAACCCCCCATCGACAATCCCCCGACACAACGGCCCACCCGCCCCGACTGAGCGCTGAAGTGCCGCTCCATGAATGTCGGCAACTCCTCGGCCATGTAGGTCGCGTACTGCGGACCCTCTTCGTTGTTGGTATAGAAACCGCGAAAACCGTCCGGCATCACCACGATCAGCGGCAGATCCCGCACATACCACTCGATGCGGGTGCGCCGATGCCAGATGGTGTAGTCGTCGGACAACCCATGCAGCAGATAGAACACCGGAAAGGGCGGCTTGCCGCAGTCGGGCAGGATCACATTCATACCGACCTGTTTGCCCAGGACCTTACTCGACCACTGAACCTGAGTGAATGCCATCGCTGCGCCTTTCTTACTGACTCCACCTCATGAACCGCTGCGGCGGGGCTTGCCGGTGGCCTTGGTGGCCGGCGGCAGGTCGCTGCCGCGAAACGCTTGCACCAGCTCGCAGGCGGCGGCCACCAGCAGGTCCCCGGCCTCCGGCGCCAGGCGCCAGGCAGGACCGAACGTGGTCTCGTAACCGCCGCGCTCAAAAGACTCGCGCTGGGGGACATAGCCGACCATGCCATTCGCATGCGACACCACCAGCCCATGCCGCGGGTAGGCCGCCTCCTTGATGCGCAGTCCCAGTTGCACGAAGAACTCCGCTGGGATGCTGGTGAAGGTCGCCTCGCCGAGGCGCAGGACCTGTACCTCCGCGGGTTGCGTGCCGCGCTCACGGATGCGCTCCAGCAGCTTCGGCATGGCCCGGTCGTAGGCGGTCGGGTCGACGAAACGCTGGGCGCCGCGGGCCGTGCCCTTCACCTCGTCCGCGGTTACCTGGCGGTAGGGCAGTTGCACGGTCGTCTGGCGCGCTCCCAGCTCCAGATGCGCCTGGAAGCTCATGTGCTCGATGGCCTCGAAAGCGTCTTCGGCCAGCCGTCGGCCGATGTCTTCCATGCTTGGCTGCACGGGCTGTAGCGGGTTGCCTGGGCTGAGGTTGCCACAGGCGCCGTTCAGAAACACGAGGTGCGGACAACCGCGCACCGCCATCTTGGCGGCAAGCACCCCCGGAAAACCAGCCGTCACCACCGGTTCGCCGCCGCGATGTACCGGATGACAGGCAAAGTTCACCAGCGCCCCGAGCAGGGCCCCGTCGGGCCGCCGGGCCGCCAGCACCGCCACCTCCGGGTCGATCGGACCTTCCACGTACAGCGCCAGCGGGTGCCGAAAGCCCAATCCGTGCGTCGTCGTGGTCCCATCACGCAAGGCGGTGCGACGATTGTGCGTCAGGCCGAATTCCGCCACTGAGGCGAAGCCGACTTCGGCGTCTTCGAGGGCCTCCACCGCCGCGCGGACCGCCTGCACCACCCGCGAGATCATCCAGGCCAGGTAGGCATCATCGCGCGGGACATCGCAGACCGTAGCCACGGCTGGACCGCTGTGATTATGCGTCGCCGCCACCAGGAGGTTTCCCGCGGGCAGGCGGCAGGTGGCTTCCACCTCTCGCCGGATCTCCTGCACCGTACTCCAGCGCACGCTCAGCGTGTCGAGTTGCACGAAACCCAGCCGTTGCCGACCGCTCGCAAACACCGCCACCCGCGCAAACAGCGGATCGGCGATCGACTCGATCGGAATGGGTTTGATCCAGCCGATCTTCTGGCCACCCAGCGCCGGGGTGATGTCGACCTTCGCAAAACCTGCCTTCATCTTGCTTTGCCTTCCTGTCGTGAACGACGGTCAGCGCCCGTGACCCCAAGGCCAATTCTCGGCCCCGCTGACCAGGCCCGCCTTGGCCGGGGTCTGAAGTCGCCTTAGCCTACCTCCGGGCCCAGCACCGCCCATTGCTGGTCCGGCAGGCCGGGCCAGCGATTGGGGCCTCGAGCCATGCGGGTCAAGGGCCGCTGGAAGACGAAGCCGCCGCTCTCAAGCCAGGCTCGGAACGAGCCGTGCCGCACCGGGGAGTCGATGCCGAGCGGGCGGTCGCCGAAGCTCTGAGCCACGGCTCGGACCAGGCTGCGCGCATCCGCCTCGGTCGCGGCGATCACCGGTCCGATGGTGGCAAAGTTTGCCCCCGGACGTCCCAGCGCATAACCGGCCAGCCGACCGTCGCGGCGCACCAGGAAGGCGGCATCCGGCGTACGCTCATACCAGGCTTGCAGGACGCGACGGCGAGGGACGCCAAAAACGGGCGCATCGAAGGCGGCCATCTCATCGAGGTCCGCGGGGTGGACTCGGGTCACCACCGCCGGTTCTCCCGGCGCGGCTGGCCAGGTGGGCCGCGGCGCGATCAGGCGCCCCAGGTCGTACTCGTCGACAAAGCCCAATTGCGCGTAGAGCGTCCGGCCTGCCGGCGTGGCGTCGAGCTTGATGGTCTCGCAGGAGGCCAGCGCCGTCATGGCCGCGTTCATCAGCAGGGTGCCGATGCCGCGGCGACGCAGGTCAGGATGCACCAGCATCATGCCGATCCAGGAGAAACGACCGTCGTAGTCGATGGCGGTGACCGTCCCCGCCAGGCGCTCACCAGCCAGCGCCACGAAACAGCCGCCCGGGTGGAGGTTGAGAAACAACGCCCAGTCCTCGCGGAGCTGGTTCCAGCCGGCGCCGGCCGAGAGAGCCAGGCAGGTGTCCAGGTCGGCTAGGGCCAGCGGTCGGCAGGTGATGTCCACGTCCAAAGCTGCCATGACCGTTCCTCCCGTAGACCCTCACAGCCCGTTCGAGTCGGCTTCTGCACGAGCCGTCCTCATTTCAGCCCGAGGACATCCTGCATGTCGTAAAGCCCGGCCGGGGCGGCGGCCAGGAACTTGACGGCGCGCAGAGCGCCCCTGGCGAAGGTCTCCCGGCTGGAGGCCTTGTGGGTCAGTTCGAGGCGTTCGCCATCCGCGGCAAAGATGACCGTGTGATCGCCGACGACATCGCCGCCGCGGAGGGCGTGCATGCCGATTTCACGCCGGGTGCGGGCCCCCACCAGGCCGACCCGGCCATGCACCGTGTCCTGCGCATAGTCCCGCTCCGTGGCCTGCGCCAGAATCTCGCCCAGCCGCGCCGCGGTGCCCGAGGGCGCGTCCTTCTTGCGGTTGTGGTGCATCTCGACCACTTCAATATCAAAGTCTGCCGCCAGCAGAGGGGCCACCTTGGCGCACAGCGCAAACAGCAGGTTGACTCCGACGCTCATATTGGGGGTCGCCAGAATGCGCCCACCGCGCTCGGCCAGGGCCTTCAGGGTGGCCTTGTGTGCCGCCGTGAGCGGGGTGGCTCCAATCACCAGCACCGCGCCGGCGGCGATAACCGCCGGGGCCAGCGCCAGGGTGTTCTCGGGCACGGAGAAGTCGATGACCGCGTCGGTTGCGGCCAGCACGTCCTCGAGCCGGGCGACGATTTTCACCCCCGTCTCGCCGACCCCCGCCACAACCCCGGCATCCTGACCCAGGAGCGGGCAGCCGGGGAACTCCACCGCGCCCGACAGGACCAGCTCCGGATCCGCCTGAATCTGCGCCACCAGCATCCGGCCCATCCGACCGGCTGCCCCGATGACTGCGGTCCTGATCATGGCTTGATCTCCTTCTCGTCGCCCTTGGCGGGTTTGTCCTTGGCGGGCTCGTCCTTGGCGGGTTCGTCCTTGGCGGGTTCGTCCTTAGCGGGTTCGTCCTTGGCGGCGCTGCCGGGATCCTCCGCGGCCTGCCTGAGCGTGCGGAACTTGCCCTGGACGCCTTTCATGTAGACGTCGTAGCTCTTCAGTACCTCTGTGGCGCGCAGCAGTTGCCGATCCGTCGTGCCGGGCTTCCCCCCGCCCTCAGCCTCGAACCCGGCGCGATACTCCTCCGGCGTCAGTTTCACCTCGATATCCGGGACGATGCCATGCCCGTGGATGACCTGGCGGCTGGGGGTGTAGTACATGGCAGTGGTCAGGCGCAGCGCGCTGCCGTCCGAGAGCGGTATGACGTTCTGCACCGAGCCCTTGCCGAAGGTCTTCTCGCCGACGAGGATGGCGCGGCCCCAGTCCTTCAGGCAACCGGCCACGATCTCGGCGGCGCTAGCGCTGCCGCCGTTGATCAGGATCGCCACCGGTTTCTTGGCGAACTTGTAGCCGCGTTTCGACGTATGGAACTCATGCTTCTGAGAGGCTTGGCGGCCTTCGGTGGACACAATCAGCGTGTTGGGTTCGAGGAAGTAACTGCAAATCTCGACGGCGCTGGGCAGCAGGCCGCCCGGGTTGTTGCGCAGATCGACCACCAGCGAATCGATGCCGATACCGTCCAGTTTCGTCAGCGCCTGCTGCAACTCATTGGCGGTGGGGTCGCTGAACTGAGTGATGCGCACGTAGCCGATGCGGGTGCCGTCGAGGACCTTGGCGTCGGTGACGCTGAGGACCGGAATCTTGTCCCGCTGGATGGTGTAGTCGCGCGTTTCCTGGGTGGACGGACGGTGGATAGTCAGGGTGACCTTGGTGCCCGGCGCGCCACGCAGCTTCCCGATCACATCGTTGAGCTTGGTGCCCTGGGTCGGCACGCCCTCGATCTTCACAATCTGGTCCCCGGCCAGCAGTCCGGCCCGGCTGCCCGGGGTGCCATCGATAGGCGAAACGATGGTCAGGATCTCATCCTTCGTACTGACGATGATCCCCAGCCCACCGAACTCCCCCTCCGTGGACTCGAGCATCGAGCCGTACTGGTCCGGCGGCATGAAGTCGCTGAACGGGTCCAGGCTGCGCACCATGCCGTGCATGGCGTTGTAGACCAGGTCGCGGTAGCTGATCTTGTCGGCGCTGACGTAATCCTTGCGGATCAGGTACAGCACCTGCATCATGACGCCGATCTTCTCGAACGCCTCGTTCTCGCCCGTCTTCTCGGCCTCCGCGGCATAAACGCGGTAGCCAATCACCAAGTTCACCGTCAGCACGGCCGCGAGCGCCGCCAGCAGCAGAGTGCGGGGCCTTTTCATGGAGCCTCATCCTTCCCCGTTCGCACGGGCTCGCGCCCGCCGCGACGCCAGCCGTCCTCAGCCCAGAATACGTTCGGCCAGGAAACCCTTGAGGGCGGTGAGGGCAACGCGGTCCTGGGTCATGGCATCACGGTCGCGGACGGTGACCGCCTGGTCGGTGAGGGTGTCGAAGTCAATGGTCACGCAGAAGGGCGTGCCAATCTCGTCCTGGCGGCGGTAGCGCTTGCCGATGTTGCCGGTAGCATCGTAGTCGGCGCGGAAACTGCGCTTCAGGTCCTTGTACAAGGGCTCCGCTTTGTCCTCGAGCTTCTTGGAGAGCGGCAGCACGGCCACCTGCACGGGCGCCACCACCGGGGGCAGGTGCATGACCACGCGGGTGTCCTCGTCCAGGCCCTCTTTCTTGGTCGGCGCGGTGTCCTCGTCGTAGGCGTTGCAGAGCAGGGCCAGGCAGATGCGGTCGAGGCCGCAGGAGGTCTCCACCACGGTGGGGTAGTAGTGCTCGTTGCGTTCCTGGTCGAAGTACTTCTGTTCCTGGCCGCAGAACTCCGAGTGTCGGCTCATGTCCCAGGTGCCGCGGTGATGCACGCCCTCGATCTCGCCCCAGCCGAAGGGGAAGGCGAACTCGATGTCGAGCGCCGCCTTGGCATAGTGCGCCAGCTTCTCATGATCGTGAATCTTGAGGCGCTCGGCGGGCAGGCGCAGGACCTCGGTGTAGAACTTCCAGCGCTCCTCCTTCCAGTACTCGTACCAGCGCAGCGCCTCGTCGTCGCGGCAGAAGAACTCCATTTCCATCTGGACGAACTCGCGCGAACGGAAGGTGAAAAAGCGGGGATTGATCTCGTTGCGGAAGGCCTTGCCGACCTGGGCAATGCCGAAGGGCAGTTTCTGGCGTGAGGCGACCCGGACCTGATCGAAGTCCACGAAGATGGGTTGGCAGGTTTCCGCGCGCAGCCAGGCGACGTGCTCATCGTCGAACACCGGCCCGACGAAGGTTTTCATCATCAGGTTGAATTCGCGCGGTTCGGTCAGCTTGGTCGAAGCGCAGGCCGGGCAGACCCCCGGCGTCTCGAGCTGGTCCTCGCGGAAACGCTTCTTGCAGTCCAGGCAGTCGACCATCAGGTCAGAGAACTTGTCCAGATGACCGGAGGCCTTCCAGACCTTGGGGTGGCAGATGATGGTGGAATCGAGCCCCTCGACGTCGTCACGCTGCTCCACCATGTAGCGCCACCAGGCCTGCTCGACGGCGCGCCGCAGCGTAACCCCGATGGGGCCGTAATCCCAGAAACCATTGATGCCGCCGTAAATCTCCGAGCTCTGAAAGACGAAACCGCGCCGCTTGCACAGGGCGACGATCTTGGCCAGGGTGTCGTTGTCCGTGGGGCTGCTCATGCACCGTCCTCAGAATGGGTTGCGGACCGCACCGGGGTCCCGTTGCCGACCAGGAGCGAAGGAACCGTGTAAGATAGCACGCCCACCCAGCCTCTCCAGCGCTGGAAGAGCAGGCTGGACAAACTGGACAAACTCGACAAACTCGACAAACCGGACTGGACGAAGGCGATACCCGGGGCACTCGCGGTTGCCCCGGTCCGGGCTGTCCAGGTAGTCCAGCCCGTCCAGTCAGTCCCGCTTGGGGCGCAGGTCGGCCAGGCTTTGGCGCGCCGTTTCGCGGATTTCCGCGAGGTGTTCTCGGAGGCGCGGATCGGCCTGGCCCTCGTGCTCGAGCGTATCGGTATGGTAGAGGATCCGTTGGAGGCTGGCTTCCAGGCGCGGTACGGTGTCGGCCACCGGCGTCGGCGCTGAAGGAGCGGGGGGCGCACTGGCATGGGCCGCGACCGCGGCGGCGCTTGGCCCCTGATCGAATGGCGCCGCGATCAGCCCGAAGAGTCCGGCGCAAGCACAGGCCAACAAGGTCGTCGCCACGGCGGCGACCGCCACCAGCCACGGCGTCACCCGCCCGTACAGCAGGTCGGCCCTCATCGAGGTCGAGATGCCGTAGCCCGTCCCCACCAGCCGCAGATAGGCCACCACTTGTGGGCCGTCTGGACCGCCGATAAAGGCGAGTGGCCGGGTGGCGCTACCACGGGCTGCCTCGATGCCCTCCTGCAGCAGGGAGAAGTCGCGCAGAGACTCCGGCGCCACAAAGTCCGTCGACACGGGGACGATCAACCCGGGTTCTCTCTCCATGGCCGATACCAGCCAAAGCTGCGCCTGATCGGCGTAGCGCGATCGTACCGCCAGCTTAGGTCTGGCCTCTCGGCGGGCCGGCAATTGCACCACCGCGCCCCGACGTTGCTGCTCAGCCTGCTCCACCAGCGGCCGGAGCGCGTCAGCTTCAGCCTTGAGCCAGAAAAGCATCTCGAGTTCCGCCGTGTGGCGCAGATCGCGCCGCAGCGGTGCCAGGACTGCCAGGATAGCCGAGAAGCCCAGCACGAACCACGCCACCCCGATCCAGCCCGCCTGGCGCCGGGGAAGGCCAACCGTCGGGTGTCGGTGAAACCCAGTCATCATGCACTCCTGATCTCGACAGCGCATCCCTGCATACTACAGTACGACCCGCCAGTCGGCGACGCAACCGCGTGGCCTGGCGTGGGGCGCAGGTCAGTTCCGTAGGTGGTGACACCTCAGGTCCTGGGGTTCAGGAAACGGCGAGACGGCGAGACGGGGAAACGGCGACTGGAGGAGACGGACAGGGAGACTGGCGGAGAGGAAAACAGGGTTCAGGGTCAGCC
>CAILKC010000785.1 GCA_903834675.1 uncultured Victivallales bacterium
CGAGACGGCGACTGGAGGAGAAGGAGACGGAGAGGGAAACGGCGGAGAGAAGAACAGGGGGCAGGGGGCAGGGTTCAGGGGGCAGGGGGGCAGGAAACGGCGAGACGGCGAGACGGCGAGACGGCGACTGGAGGAGAAGGAGACGGAGAGGGAAACGGCGGAGAGAAGAACAGGGGGCAGACCGCCGCGGCGGTTCAGCCCAGCCCCCGGCTGGGGCCGGACATAGCGGAATGAGACTTGCCGCCGCGGGTCCCATTCCGAGCCGGCCGGGACGCGCCGGATCGCCTGGAGGGCGGCCCTGCGTGGCCGCCGTGGCGCCGACGCAGCGGCGCCCTCCAACGCCCCTCGCCCGCCGCGGCGGACGAAGGGCGGAATGGGAAGCCTCTCATCAGAAACGTTCAACGTTCAACGCGCACTCCGTCATTGGGCCTTGGTCATTCGACCTTCTGCGGTTCTCATACCCCCTGAGGGTTCGGCCAGAGCCTCGGCAGGCCTCGAACCCACGGGTTCAGAGCAGCACTTCGTAGGCACGCACAGGCCGCAGGATGCCCTTGAGCGTCTGCATGCCCAGGTCCGCCGTCGGGAAGCGGCCAGCCAGAGCCCGCTGGGTCGCCTCCCCGATGACGATCCGGCCGGACTTGGCAACCATGGCTTCCAGCCGCGCCGCCACGTTGACCGTGTTCCCGACCACGGTGTAGTCCACCCGGCGCGCCGAGCCGATATCCCCCGCCACCACCGGGCCGCTGTTGATGCCGATGCGGATGTGAATATCCTCGCCCTCGATGTTGGTCGCCGCGTTACGCTGTTGCAGATGCTGCCGCATACTCAAGGCGCACTGGACCGCCCGGGCGGCGTGATCGGGAACGTCGCCGGGAGCGCCGAAGATGGCCATGACCGAGTCGCCGATGAACTTGTCCAGGGTCCCTTCGTGGTCAAAGATGATGTCCACCATGGCCGAAAAGAAGTGGTTCAAGAAACGAGCCACATCCCGCGGCGGCATCCCCTCGCTACGGGTGGAAAAGCCGACAATGTCAGCAAATAGAACCGTCACCTCGCGCTCGGTCGGCTCGAGAAGCCCCTGGTTCTTCCCGGCCATGATTTTCTCGACCAAGCTAGGTGAGTGGTAGCGCATGAGCTGCTCCCGCAACGCCGCCTCCTCCTGCACCTGGGTGCGCAGCCGGGCCTGCTCGATGGCCGCGGCGGCCACATGCGCCAGCAAGGTCAGGAAATGCAGGTGGTGTTCGTCGAGGCGTACGCGGCGCGTCTTGGAATCCCCGAACAGCACGCCGATGGTTGCATTGCCGACCCACAAGGGCACGCACATCACCGAGCGAATGCCTTGGGCCATGATGCTCTGTCCGCCAAAGCGCGGATCTTCCTGGGCGTCCAGGGTGAGAATGGACTCCCGCCGACGCAGGGCTCTCATGGCGATGTCGTTGCTGATCGTCCCGTGGGCCGGCGTGCCCGATTGGTGCCGGGCGAGCTGCGGTACCAGGGCGTTTGTCTTCTCGTCGTACAGCAGCAGAAACACATTCTCGACCGGAACGTGGGCAAAGACCAGATGCACGACCCGCTCGAACAGCTCTTCCATCGAGGTGAGTCGGATCAGGCTCTCCGCGACATTCACCAGGCCCGCCAGGGCGGCCGCGGCTTCCGGCGCCCACAGAAAAGCCCCAGAAGAGGCGGATGACTTGCCCTTGGAGACCTGCTCCGCGCTCAGCACGATGCTGCCTTCGGCAATGGCTACCGGTGGCTCCGCGACCCCGGTCTCACCGGTTGGCGCCCGCCCGTTGTCCGCGTCAGACTCCAGGAACTGGATGCGGACGTCCCCGATCTGCAGCTCGTCGCCGTCGTGCAGCGCCCCCTCGGCTGCCTGGACCCCGTTCACCCGGGTGCCGTTCTGGCTACCGCCGTCCCGGACGCACCAGCCCTTCAGGACGCGGAACAGAATGGCATGACGGCGCGAAACGCTGTGATTGGTCAGGCGCACATCGTTCTCGGCAGACCGGCCAAACCGGCAGGTGTCGCCGACAAGCTGATGCTCATGGTGTCCTTCGTCATCGTCCCAACGCAGAGTGACCATGCCGCCCTCTCTGACCCTGAGGCTGTGAAACGAGCGCTTCGCCTGCTGCCGAATCGCTGACTGAACCGCAACAAACGGCGCAAGCCTAGCGTCTCCGCCGGTACAATGCAAGAGCGGAACGGCTATGAGCCAGCCGTCGGCCAGGGGTTTCATGCTCCGTCCAACCGGGGTATGTTGCCAGGTGTGAAGATTGCGCGGCCGGAACCAGGAGTTTGGTCCATGGATATTACGCGTCTCTGCCGGGGGATGGATGCTCTGCATGCCTCCGACCTGTTCATCAGCGTCGGCAAGCCGGTGGCGGCGCGGGTGCTGGGGGCGATCCAGGAGCTGGAGGCGACGCCGGTGACGTCGGCGGATATGGAGTCGTTCCTGCAGGCGCATCTGCCCGAGGGGGCGCGTCAACGTTTCGAACAGGAGCGCGATCTGGATATCGGCGTGTCCATGGGCGAACGCGAGCGTTACCGGTTTAATCTCTACTTCCAGCGCGGCCACGCCTGCATGGCCATCCGCCGGGTGCCGGTGGGCGAGCTGGGCTTCAGCGATCTGCACGTCCCCGAGGCCGTGCGGCGGTTGGCGGAACAGCCGCGCGGGCTGGTGCTGATCACGGGCTCTACGGGCAGCGGCAAGTCCACCACCATGGCGGCCATGCTCAACCACATCAACACCAGCTTCCAGCGCCATATCGTCACGATCGAGGACCCCATCGAGTTCATCCATCTGGACAAGCTCAGCGTGGTGTCGCAGCGCGAGGTCGGTGGCGATACCCGTGACTTCAACTCGGCGCTGCGCCATGTGGTGCGACAGAACCCCGATGTCATCTTCATCGGCGAGATGCGCGACCTCGACACCATCCGCATGGCTCTCTCGGCCGCCATGACCGGGCACCTGGTGGTCACAACCCTGCACACCGTCGACGTGATGCAGACCCTCGAACGCATTCTCAACTACTTCCCCACCGAGATGCGCGACCAGGTCGCGCAGGACTTATCCCTGGCGCTCGCCGGGATCGTCTGCCAGCGCCTTCTGCCCGGCGCCGACGGCCAGAGCCGCGTGCCCGTGTTCGAGATTCTGACCGGGACCCCCCTGGCCAAGCGCTGTCTGGCGCAGCGCACTCTGGAGCAACTCCCCGAGATCCTTAAGTCCAGTGAAGCTGACGGCATGGTCACCTTCACCCGCAGTCTGGTGCAGCGCTGCCAGGAAGGCCTGTTGACGGTGGAGACCGCCGCCGCCGGCGCCAGCAATCGGGATGAGTTCCTGCTCGCCGCGCAAGGCATGGAGACGGGCATTGACTCGCTGCGGCGTCTGCAGGAGGAGGGCGGCCAGAACCTGAGCATGAAGAAGCTGCTTCGGGATGCGGTCCGCTACCAGGCCAGCGATCTGTTGCTGACCGTCGGCAGCCCACCGATGTTGCGCATCGATGGGAGCATGCGCGGCTTCGAGATGCCTGAACTGTCCGCGGGTGACACGCGGCGACTGCTGTTCAGCGTGCTCAGTGCCAGCCAGCGGGCGAACTTCGAGACCGAGCGGGAGGTCGACTTCGCGCTCAGCATCAAAGAGCGCTTCGGACTTGAGGAAGGCTTTGACACGGACTGTCGTTTTCGCGTCAACGGCTACTACCAGAAGGGCTGTGTGGCGGCGGCGTTTCGGCTGATTCCGCAGCGGATACCGGCTGCCGACGAGCTGCGCATTCCGGCGGTGGTGATGCGCCTGGCCCAGCGCTTGCAGGGGTTGGTTCTGGTGACCGGACCGACGGGGCACGGCAAGTCGACCACGCTGGCCTGCATGATCGATGAGATCAACCGGCTGCGCAGTTGCCACATTGTCACCATCGAGGACCCCATCGAGTTCGTCCACAGCAGCCGCGCCGCGGTCATCGATCAGCGCGAGGTCAACGCCGATACGCTCAGCTTCGACAATGGGCTGAAGTACGTGCTGCGGCAGGCGCCCGACGTCATCCTCATTGGCGAAATGCGCGATCCCGAGACCATCTCGGCGGCGCTGACGGCCGCGGAGACCGGCCACCTGGTGCTGGCCACCCTGCACACCAATGACTGCACCCAGACCATGGACCGCATCATCGACGTCTTTCCCGCCGACCGTCAGAACCAGGTGCGCACCCAGCTTGCGGCCAGCCTGGAGGCGGTGGTCTCGCAGCGGCTCTTGCCGCGCAAGGATGGGAAAGGGCGCGTGGCGGCCTTCGAGGTCATGCTCGGCAGCACCGCCGTCCGCGCCCAGATCCGCGACAAGCGCACGCATCAGCTTCTGGGGGTGATCGAGACGGCCTCGAAGGATGGGATGGTGACCATGGACCGGGCCCTGAAGGATCTGTTCGCGGCCAACCTGATTTCGCGGGACACCTATCTGAGCGTGGCGCGCAATCCGCAGAGCCCTGGGAGCTGAGGTAGTCTTCTCCCCAGTGCGAGTCCGTCCGAGGTCAACGCTGGCAGTGAGGGCAGAAGAACGAGGCCCGTCCACCCTGGACGATGCGCCGAATGCCGGCCGACAGGCCGCAGCGCGGACAGTCGAGACCCTGCCGACCGTAGACGTTGAGGTTCACCGCGAAGTCGCCCTCGCTGCCGTCGACGCGACGGAAGTCGCCAATCGTCGTGCCGCCCGCCTCGATGGCTGCCGCGAGAACCGCCTTGATGGCCGCGGCCAGGCGGTCGGCGGCGGCGCGGCTGAGTGAGGCACTGCGGCGTTTCGGGCTGAGTTCCGCTCGAAACAGCGCCTCACTCGCGTAAATGTTGCCCACCCCCACCACGACCGCCTGGTCCATGATCAGATTCTTCACCGGCCGCTCGCGCCCGCGGGTCACCTCATAGAGGAAGGCGCCGTCGAAGTCAGGGCCGAGCGGTTCCGGGCCGAGGCCGTCCAGGAGCTCCGGATCGCCGCCGGTGGGCGGTAGCGCACAGACCTGCACCGCGCCGAAGCGCCGCACATCGAGGAAACGCCAACTCCGTCCGTCGGCCAGTTGCCAGGCAACTCGCTCGTGCGCCGCTGGTGGCGCCTCGTGCGGGACGATGCGGAAGGCGCCGGTCATGCCCAGGTGCAGCAGCATCCCGACCTCGCCATCGAGTTCGACCACGATGAACTTGGCGCGGCGGCGGACAGCGCGGATGGTGCGACCGCGGCAGGCTTCCCGCAAGCGCGGCAGGTCCACTGCCGTACGCAGCCGCTCCACGGTCGCCGTCACGTCGCTGATCTGGGCGCCCACAAGGTGCGGTCTCAGCCCTCGCACCACGGTCTCGACTTCCGGCAGTTCAGGCATGGCAGCAGGGGCCTCCGAGGTTGACCGATCGTCGTGTCACAGCGCCTCGGACACGCCGAAGGCCAGGAAGATGCAGCAGCTCGCCGACGCCGCTTTCATCTCTGCGCCCAACCAAAGCGGTGTCGCGTCCGCCTTTGGCGGTCTTGCCACGCGCACTCCAAAAAGGGGCGCGTCTCCCACTATGGACTGCGTGCGGCAGAGGGCTGCGACCGCAGCTCGCCGACGCCGCTTTCATCTCTGCGCCCAACCAAAGCGGTGTCGCGCCCGCCTTTGGCGGTCTTGCCACCGCAGTCCAAAAAGGGGCGCGTTTCCCACTTTGGACTGCGCGCGGCAGATCGTGCGCTACCGCTACCTCGATCCGGACGCCTCGGCCGAGGTGGTCGCCCAGAAGCTGTGCCAGGATGGCTGGAAGATCAGCATCCGCAGCGTGTACCGGGTCTTCGCCCAATTCGGCCTGCAAAAGAAGTGACGACTCAGGTGCAATTGCGTATCCTGCCCCAACGGGGCTGCGTACCCAAGCCCTGAGGCCAGCCGCTTGCGGCCCTCACAAACCGGGCTCGGGACGCATGGGCGCGGCGGCGCCGGTGAAGGGGATCGCCCATTCGACCTCGGCCTGGCGGAACTCCAGTTCCTTCATCCAGACATCGCCGCCGAGGTGGGTCAGGCTGGCGCTGGCCGGGTTCAGCGGGAATTCGAAGCGCGGCGAGAACCCCGGGGGGATGAAGACGAAGACACGACCCGTTGCTCCCGGCAAGCGCCGACAGCGCCCGCTCAAGGTTCGTTTCTCGGTGTCCCATGAGGCCGCCAGGAGGTCGTGCCAACCACCCAGGATGTGCATATCCGTGCCGATAACCTGCGGCTCACCGGTGAGACGGTGAATGAACAGCACCCGGCTCGAATGGGGCGGCAGCTCAAGATCGAGGCGCCTTTGGTGGACCCCGAGGAAGCGCGCTTCCCAGAATTCGAAGACCGCCAGGTTCTCCTCTGACCTCAACCCCAGGGCCGCGAACTCGACCGAGCGGCTCTGCGGCTGGTCCTCGTGGTTGAACAGGCCGACCACCTCCCAGGCGCCGAAGGGCTGTTGGCAGTGCAGGTGCCAGACAGAGGGGATGCTGCGCTGGAAGAGGTCCAGGGGTCGCATCGCGGGTCCGCCCGGCGGCAGCACCTGCTGCATGAGCCGAAGACGGGAGGGCGGCAGGTATTGGAACTCGTCGCTGAAGGAGATGCTGCAGCCTGCCAACGCCATCAGAGCCAGACGCTGGCGCACCTCCTCGAGGTCGGCCTGCATGCGCACGCTCAGGTCGCAGACTTCGCGGCGGTAGAGTCGGCCGTTGACCCACCAGCTTGCCGCCAGGGCCCGGGCGTTCTCGCGCGTGACCGGGATGACCCCGGCCACGCCGCCGTCGAGCAGATCATTGCCGCCGTAGGCCGCATCGGCCAGGCCGACCGCGAGTAGCGGCGGTGGCTGGCAGTAGCGGATGAACGCCGCCGGGCCAGCCCCCGCACGGATGGCCTCCATCGCCCGCCGCAGCACGCCCCAGCCACGCGTACGGAATGCATCGTGCTGCGCGAAGTGGTCGGCGCCGCACGAGGCGAGGAAGTCGATCTTGTAGTAGCTCACGCCTGCGGCCGTGAGTCGAGCGAAGGTGTCCTTGACGAAGGCGTACGCATCGGGGTGTGTGGCGTCCAGTTCGTAGCAGTTGGGGTTGGGTACCCAGTACCAGCGCCAGTTCACGCGTGGCTGGCCGGCCTCATCCTTGAGCATCCACTCAGGGTGCGCCTTGAACACGTCGCTGACCTCGGCGACATCGGTGGGCGAGATCCAGACGCCAAGCCGCAGGCCGTAGCGCTGGCGGAGTTCCTCGGCGAGCCATGCGAGTCCGTGCGGAAAGCGCTCGTTGGTCACCCAGTCACCGGTCACGTCGCCACGTTGCCAGCCGTGGTCGAGCTGCATGATCTCCAGGCCGAGGGGCTTGAGGTAGGCGGCCGCCACGGCGGCATTCGCTAGGACGAGATCTTCCGTCATCGCCATGCGGTGTGCATACCAACTACACCACAGAGAGTTAGGCGTAGTGCGAACGGGGTGGTTCGCCAGGGCGGCGATGACGTCGCCGTAGCGCTCCAACGTCGCCTGGGGCTCGACGCCTGCGCTCACGACGACCGCGTCGAGGGTCAGGGTCTGGCCCGGCGCCAGACGGCGCCCCAGGAAGCTTTGTGAAAGGGTCAGAGCCGTGCCGGATTCCTGGGTGCGGAAGCGCGCCGAGAGCCG
Organism: uncultured Victivallales bacterium; assembly: GCA_903834675.1. The sequence goes on from CAILKC010000785.1 coordinate 7,621, forward strand.
TGGTCTGGCTTCCTGCCCGGTGAGGAATCCCGCCAGCAGCAGGCTGGGCGGATCCTGGTGGCCCAACGCCAGCACCATCGTGCCGTCATAGCCGCGTTCCGAGGTTGCCGCGTCTACCGCGCCGACGGGTTCGGTGACCCACAGGGAGTCGCCGGCTACCGTCACCACGCCCGGGGTCTGGAAGGTCTGCCCGGCATGCCACCAACCGCCCTTGTCGGCAGCCAGATCGAGCCATGTGACCTGGCCCAGGGCCACCTCGTGGTCGGTACCGTTGGCGATGCTGCCAGTCACCACGATGTCGGGCCGGTCCCAATAGACGCACAGCCGCCGCTCGCAGCGCAGTGTGTCGCCCCAGGTCTGGACCAGCTGCGTGCCCTGGCCAAGTTTGTCGGACAGCGGCATGACGGTGGCCTTGAGATTGGCTGGCGCGTAGGTCTGCCCGTCAACCTCGATGCGAGCGTCGGCCCCGCGCAGGGCGGCGTCGACCGGGGCGAGCCAGGTGGCGCTCCAGCGGCCGGTGGCCTCGTCCAACTCCAGCACGACCGCCTTACCGGTAAGACGAACTCGACAACCGGCACGGACGATCGCAACCCCGGTGTCCGTTGCGGTGTCGGCAGCCTCACGGCGCACGGCGTCGGTGTCGGCGAGGCGCGGCGACCAGATGGGCAGCATGGCTTCCGTGGACTGGCCCAGGCGGCCGGCGGCGATGGCCAGGAGTTCGGCGGCATCGTAGAGGCTCGCCTGATCCGCCGCAGCGAGCTTGTCCCAGGCGGTTTCCCGGCGGGCGAGTTCGTCGTACCGGGCGGCGACAGCCCCGGCCCGGTCCTGGACGCGCAGGCGGCGCCGGACATCGGTCGCGTCCAGCGCTGCGACCGCAGTGCGCTCCGTCGCCAGCGCGCGGCCGGCCGCCGTCAGATGCTCCACTATCCGGGCGCGCATCGTCTCTGGCGGCAGGGGCTGTCCGAGCACCACGATCTCGTAGATGTCGGTGTGGGTCGAGGGACCCCCGGAGCCGGTGATGAGCAGGCGCAGCGCCGTCGTCTGCACCGGCGGGAACGTTGCCAGCCAGGAGCGACCGGGAGCGGCGGGGAGGTCGAGGACGGTGGCGAAGGTGTCACCGCCTGCTTGCGCCACCTGGATTGCCCCTGACCTGAATCCGTCGTTGCCAATGGCTTCGCCGAAGAGTGCCACGGCGCAGACCTGCTGCGGGCCGGCAAGCCGGAGCGTGAGCCACTGCGGCGCGGCGGGGCTGGGTTCATCCGCCGCGACCCACTTGCTGCTTGGGTTGCCGTCGACGGCGAGTTCAGGACGGTAACCGTCGCCGAAGGAACTGGAGGCTGTCGCAGCCACGACCCGCAGATCCCGGAGACCGGCGGGACGCTGCCAGGCGCCCCAGTCGGCGGCGATGGGTTGCACCTCGGCGGGCGCCGCCAGGGCAGATGCTGCGGTCAGGGCAGCCAGAAGAGTACAGGAGGTGGTGGCCAAACTGTTCATCGCGACTCCTCTTGGTGGGGCAAGAACGTCTGTGGGAGTGTCCTCGTCGCCGTCCGCCGCCCACGCCGCGCCGCCGGGCACTACCCCAGTCCCGACTGCGGGTCCGGCAGCGCCTTTCACCGAGGCAGACCATAGCCCACCAGGCGGCAGGGGCGAGCCATCTTCCCTGCCTGCACCCAACGTCGCATGGACCGCCCTTCGGCTCCCTCCGCGGTGTGGGCGGATACCCAGGGCGTTGCCCCATGTGCGCTAACGGTGGCAGCGCTCGTGCGTGGCGGGGACAGGGCTGTTTCCTTTTTCCGGGTGGTAGGCACGCTGGAGTCGGAGGTCCGCACCGGCCCTGCCGGGGCTTCCGCCGTACATGGGGGTCTTGCAGACGGCGGGTACTGCGAACCCGCCCGAAACGGGCTGGGCATCGCGGGCTCCAAGGCGGCAAGCAGCATCATGGCAGACGCCTGCCAGATCTCGCGGGGGCTTCGTCTCGACCTGTGCAATAAGGGAGTTCGTCTGGAGCGCTGAAGGCGCGCTGCCATACCAGCCCAGGGCAACGCCCTGGGAATAGGACGGTTATGGGTTTGAGCCCTGTAGGGGCGAGCTATCTGCCATACCTCCGCA
>CAILKC010000786.1 GCA_903834675.1 uncultured Victivallales bacterium
CTATCGACCCACCACGGCGGGCAGGCCCTCGACCCTCTGCGGTTCTCAGACAAGCGAACCCCTACGGAGCTGACTTGCGCCCGTGTCCAACCTCCCTACGCTACCTGTGACGGTCGGTTGCGCCAAGTGGATACCCCCCTCCCCAGATACGGCGGAAGCCCTGGCTACGCCCGAGCGGACCGCCGACTCCAGGCGAGATGCGGGTGAGCCGAGGGTTCTGCAATTGCCTCACCTGTCATCCGTAGGCTTCCGCGGCTACAGTGAGGCGGTGTCTGGCGCCCAGCGCCGGGCACGCTGGCAGTGGGTAAACGAACGGAGTGCGGCTCAGGGAGGGCGTAACCATGTTGCAGTACCGACTTCTGGATGGGGTGGACATTGCGCCGCTGGAACAGGCGGTCTACGGCATTCTGGAGAAGGTCGGCATCCTCTGCCAGAACCGCGAGTTGATGGCGGCCCTGGAGGCTTTTGGGGCGCGGGTGGACTACGGCGCCGAGCGGGTGCGGTTCCCAGCTCTCCTGGTGCAGGAGTTTGTGGGTCGGGTCCGGCTGGCCGACGCGCCCGAGTCGGAGCGCGCTTCGGCTTTCACGCCGCCTTCGCCACCGTGCTTCGGCACCCAGGTGGCCCAGGTCTACTACGACTATGCGACTGGCGCGCGCCGTGGTGGCAACCGGCAGGACCTGATCACGTGCCTGAAGCTCGGCGAGGCGCTGCATGGAGACCGCGGCGTCGGTCACTGCCTCTGCCTGACCGAAGTCCCGGCCCGCCTCGAATCGCTGGAGTCGGCCCTACTCCTGGCCGAGTACTGCCAGCATCCTCACCCGCCCTTCGCCTGGTACGTGGAGCAGGTTGACTACCTGCTGGAGATGGGCGAAATCATGGGTTGGAAGAACTGGTTCAGCTACGGTGCCACCTGCTTCGCGCACCCGTTGCGCTTCGATAGGGATGTGGCTGACAAGTTCGTCCGGCGGGTGCGCGAAGGCGGCGTCGCTGGCATCACGGCCATGCCGGTAGCTGGAATGACCACCCCCGTCACGGTGGAAGGATTTGCCGCCGTGGTGACCGCCGAGATCGTGGCGACCTGGATGGCGGGTCGGGCTCTCAATCCGGCCTGCCCGCTGGGCGGCTCGGTGTGGAGCGCCACCCTGGACATGAGCTCCGGCGAGACCAGCTACTCTTCGCCCGACGCGCTCTACTACGGTTTCGTCTGCTGCGAATTCATCCGTCGCTGGACCGGCTACCGCCTGCCGGTTGGCGGCGGTGACTACTGCGCCGCCAAAGAACCGGGGATGTACGCCGCCATGGAAAAGGCCTGGAAGGCCATGACCATCGCCGCCTTCCAGGGACGGCACCCGTCCGTGGGCGAAGGCATGCTGGAATGCGGTCGGACGCTCTGTCCCGTGCAACTGGTCATCGAGCGCGACCTGGCGCTGGGCCACCGGCAGCTCGCGGGCAAACCCAGCACGACTCCCGAACGCATTAACCTCCCGGGCGCCATCGAGGTCGATCTTGGATTCAGCCAGAACCATCTCGCTTCGGAGCACACGCTGGGGCACTTTCGTGAACTGTGGACCCCGAGCTTCATCGACCGCCGTGGGTGGACCGGCGCGGCCGGCGACCGCGAACTGCTCAACAAGGCCCAGGGGCAGATCAACGAGCGGCTCGCGGCCTACCGCAAACCCAGCGGCCGGGAAGACCAGCTAGCCCGCCTGCGCGCCGTGGTCGAGAGAGCCCGGCGCAACCTGGTAAGGTAAGCGGGGGGGAACCGGGAACAGACGCATTTCTCCGCCCGTCCATGCACCCGAGTGTGTGCCTCAACCCAGCCGCTCCCGGGCATTCTGGAACATCCGTAGCCAGGGCCCCTCGGCGCTCGACCACTCGGGCGGCGCGTAGGAGAGTTGCACGCGCCGGAAGGCGCGCTCCGGGTGCGGCATCATGATCGTCACCCGCCCATCGACCGTGGTGAGACCCGTGATCCCCGCCGGCGAGCCGTTGGGGTTGAACGGGTAGCGCTCAGTCGGCAAGCCATAGTTGTTGACAAAGCGCAGCGACACCAACCCCAGACGCCAGGCCTCCGCCTGCGAGCCCGTGGTCGCGAAGTCCGCAAACCCCTCGCCATGCGCCACCGGAATGCCCAGACGGCTGCCTTCCATGCCGCGCAGGAAAAGCGAGGGCGACGGCAGTACTTCCACGGTCACATAGCGGGCCTCGAAGCGCTCGCAGCGGTTGCGCGAGAACGCCGGCCAATGGGCGGCGCCGGGGATGATGTCCTTGAGTTGTGAAACCATCTGACAGCCATTGCATACCCCCAACGCGAAGGAGTCTGGCCGGGCAAAAAAGGTGGCGAACATGTCCCTGAGGCGCGGGTTGAAGAGGACCGACTTCGCCCACCCCGAGCCAGCCCCGAGCACATCACCGTAGGAAAACCCGCCACAGGCCACCACGCCGGCGAATCCGGCCAGGTCCACTCGTCCCGCCAGCAGATCGGTCATGTGTACGTCAAGGCTCTCGAAGCCAGCCAGATCGAAGGCGGCGCCCATTTCCACCTGGCCGTTGATGCCTTGCTCGCGCAGGATGGCCATGCGGGGGCGAGACTCGGTGCCGATGGTGAAGGGCTTGGCCGGATCAAAGGTCAGGCGGAAAGACAGGCCTGGATCGGCCTCGTCGAGCAGGTTATCGAACTCCTCGGCGGCACACTCGGGGTGGTCGCGCAGCGCCTGCATCCGGAAGGTCAGCTCAGACCACCAGCGCTGCAGCCGCGAGAGGCGCGCGGCGAAGACCTGCCGTCCCTGCCGCAGCACCGTCAGGCAGCCATCGGTTGCCGGTCTTCCGAGGCGGTGCGACGCGTCCCCAAGCCCCGCCGCGGTCAGTGCCGACTCGACCGCCGCCAGGTCGCCATCGGCTACCTGCACCACCGCGCCCAATTCCTCGGCAAACAGTACCGCCAGGTCCGCTCCAGGCAGCCCGGACAGGTCGCAACAGATCCCGCTACGGGCCCCGAACGCCATCTCCGCCAGGGTGACCAACAAGCCGCCGTCGGAGCGGTCATGGTAGGCCAGCAGCAGGCCACGCTGGACCAGATCCTGCACCACCGTGAAGAACGTCTGCAGTTCTTCGGGCGAGTCCAGGTCGGGATAGTCGGCGCCGATCTGGTTGTAGACTTGGGCCAGGGCCGAGGCGCCGCCGAGGCGGTTCTTTCCCCGGCCGAGGTCGATCAGCAGCAGGGTCGAGGCCGTCACCCGCTTCAGGTTGGCGGTGACCGTCTTCCGGACATCGGCAACCGGGGCAAAGGCAGTCACGCACAGGCTTAGTGGCGCCACCTGACGGTGCGGGCGGCCGTCGGCGCTCTGCCACACGGTGCGCATCGACAGTGAGTCTTTTCCCACGGGAATGCAGAGCCCCAGGCGGGGGCAGAGATCCACGCCTACGGTGCGCACGGTGTCGAACAGGTTGGCATCCTCGCCCTCCTCGGCGCAGGCCGCCATCCAATTGGCCGAGAGCTTGACGTTGCCGATGGGGCCGACATGGGCCCCGGCCAGGTTCAGCAGGGCTTCGGCCACCGCCATGCGGCCCGAGGCTGGCGCGTCGATCACGGCGAGACGGGTGCGTTCGCCCACGGCCATCGCCTCGCCGGTGTAGGTCCGGTAACCGGTGGTCGTGACTGCCACGTCGGAGATGGGCGCCTGGTACGGCCCCGCCATCTGATCCCGCGCCACCAGGCCGGTGATGCTGCGGTCGGCGATCGTGATCAGGAACGTCTTGTTGGCCACCGCAGGCAGGTGCAGAACGCGCCAGACCGCTTCGCTCAACGCCATTCGCGACAGGTCCAGCCCCGCGTGCGCTTCCCGGCGGCGGCGCACATCGCGCACCAGCTTCGGCGGTTTGCCAAACAGCGCCTGTAACTCCAGGTCGATGGGCAGGTTGCCGAAATGCTCGTCGCAGACCACCAGCCGCCGGTCACCCGTGGTCTCGCCGATGACGGCGACCTCGCAGCGCTCGCGGCGGCAAAGCTCCAGAAAGGTCTCGAGGTCCTCATGAGCCACCGCCAGCACGTACCGCTCCTGGGCTTCGCAACACCAGATTTCCATGGGGCTCATCGACGGCTCTTCGTTGTGTACCCGCCGCAATTCGAAGCGCGCCCCGACCTCCTCCACCAGCTCCGGACAACCGTTGGAAAGCCCGCCGGCGCCGATGTCATGAATGCTCAAAATCGGATTCTTCTCGCCCCTGGCGATGCAGGCGCTGATGACTTCCTGACAGCGGCGCTGCATCTCGGCATTGTCGCGCTGCACGGAATCGAAATCCAGGTCCTCGGCGTTGCTGCCGGTGTCCATCGAAGAGGCCGCCCCACCCCCCAGGCCAATGCGCATCGCCGGACCGCCGAGTTGCAGGATGTGGGCCCCGATCGGAAGGTCGCGCTTCTGCACGTGAACCCGCTTGATATTGCCCATGCCCCCCGCCAACATGATGGGCTTGTGGTAACCCCTGAACCGACCGTTGTGCCATTCCTCGTAGGTCTTGAAAAAGCCACACAGTTGCGGCCGCCCGTACTCGTTGCCGAAAGCGGCCCCGCCAAGCGGGCCCTCCAGCATGATCTCAAGCGGCGTCGCCAGGCGGCCAGGAAAGTCGCGGTCCGGCGTCTCCCACGGCATCCTGAAGCCAGGCAGATTCAGGTTCGAAACCATGAAGCCGCACAGCCCCGCCTTGCTGCGCGCCCCGGTGCCGGTGGCGCCTTCATCACGGATTTCCCCGCCCACCCCGGTGGCCGCCCCCGGGAATGGGCTGATCGCGGTGGGGTGGTTGTGAGTCTCCACCTTGATGATCAGGTCGATCTGCGTCGGGGTGTAGCGGTACGCATGGGGCGCGCTGGGACTGACCTCGAACCAGGCGTCCGCAACGCCCTCGATCACCGCCGAGTTGTCCCGATAGACACTCAGCGTGCCGCCAGGATGCAGACGGTGCGTGTGCCGGATCATGTCGAACAGCGACGTCGTCTGCGGCTCTCCGTCGATGACCCAGGAGGCCTTGAAGATCTTGTGGCGGCAGTGTTCGCTGTTGACCTGGCCGAACATGAGCAACTCGACATCCGTGGGATTCCGGCCCATGCCCTGGTAGGTCTCGAACAGGTAGACGATCTCATCCTCGCTCAGCGCCAAGCCCATCTCGAGGTTGGCGCGCTCCAGGGCCGTTCGGCCTGCGCTCATAACGTCAATCACCCGTAGCGCCGCCGGCGCGCGGCGCTCGAAGATGCCACTGACCACGCTGTACACGCCTTGGGTCATCCGGTCATGGAGAAGCGGAAAGAGCGCTCGCGTGGTCTCGCTCAAAAGCGGCCGACCGTCTTCCCCCCAGGCCTCGAACCAGATCCCGCGCTCTACCCGACGGACCTGCGCCAACCCGCAATTATGGAAGATGTCGGTGGCCTTGGACGACCACGGCGAAATCGTGCCATGACGCGGCGTGACGAAGAAACCCGGCGCCGTGGCCGCATGCACGCCTGACGCTCCCAGCAGGGCGAGCGCCTGCTCCCACCCGGCGCCAACCAGCGGGGCCGCGGCGTCAACAAAGTAGACGTAATGGCTGTCGATACGGCTGAGACGCAGGGCCGGCTCCAGCCGCCGGGCCCGCTCCAGAAGTGTCGCGGCGCGGCGCTCGGACAGCGCCCGGCAGCCCTGCAGGATGATCGGTTCCATAGCGCCCATTCTTGCGTTGTTGCCGCTGGCCTGGACAAAGAGACAAGGAAGTCGCTGGGGTCAAAGGTCCGCTAACATAGCGCCCGCCCCCATCCCCCGCCACGGCCTGGCGCCCTGGCGGTTTCCCTGGAGCCCGCGCTGCCAAGGACCCGCAGGGGCCTGGTTCGCGGTATCTTGAGCGAGACGCGGATGCCGGGGATACGGCGGAGACCGCCGACCTCCAGGCGGTCCGCCGCGTTCCGGGCGAACCGGAAGGGAACCGCGTCTAACCCTGGAGCCCGCGCTGCCAAGGACCCGCAGGGGCCTGGTTCGCGGTATCTTGAGCGA
>CAILKC010000787.1 GCA_903834675.1 uncultured Victivallales bacterium
AGGTATTCAGCCCCAAAGGGGCGCTCTATACCAGCCCAGGGCAACGCCCTGGGTACCCGTCCACAGCGAAGATTGAGCCCTGAAGGGGCGGCCTATGCGACCTCAGCGCGAACCTAGGGCAGATAGCTCGCCCCTACAGGGCTCAAACCCATAACCATTCTATTCCCAGGGCGTTGCCCTGGGCTGGTATGGCAGCGCGCCTTCAGCGCTCCAGGCGGACTTCCTTATTGCACAGGTCGGGATTCTGTACAAACCGGATCCAAGGCCGTGCGTCTGGCGGTATCTCACCTTTATCGGATCGGCGGCACGCACTATCTTCGCGTCAGCCTCCCGCCCGAGCTCCGGCAGGATCTCGGCAGACGCGAGGTCAGGAAGTCGCTGGGGACTGCCTAGCGCCCGCTGGCTTCGGAGTGCAGCACGTACCGAGATTGGCTCGAAGGGCGGCCAGGTTGGGCTGCAGGGTGGCCGGGTAACCGCAGGATGTCGGCAGGGGAGCAGTGCAGCACCACCCAGCACGGAATGCATGGCGCCGGTACCCGTAGACAACGTAGTCGTAGGCTTCGAGTGGGATGCCCGTGAGCCGGGGTCGCTCCGGGGGAGTTGCGGCAGGAGGAGTGATCGGAACGGTGCTATCAGTGACGCGTGGGACCCGTCGGCTCGCGCATTGCATCCTCAGGTGTCGGGCGGTATCCTTCGAACCGCGGGGCGGTCCGGCTCGACCGGTGCATCGGCAGATAGCAGGCGGCAGGCCGCCGCGGTCGGCAGAGCATTCCTGAAGTGCGGAGGGTCCGAATGAAGCGCACCACCTGGTCCGTGACAATAGGGGTCGCTCTCCTGGCCCTGTCGGCGGGGCTCTACGCCCTCCAGATAGCGCTATTTCAGCGCCCCAACGACACCGGGTTCTACCTGCTGCAGGATCTCGCCTTCCTCCCCTTTCAGGTACTGCTGGCAACCTTTATCGTTGACCGTCTGCTGACCCGTCGCGAGAAGCAGACCCTGTTGAACAAGATGAACATGGTCATCGGCGCTTTTTATGCCGAGGTCGGCACCGAGTTGCTCAAGCGCCTCCTGGCGTTCGACACCAAGGCAGGGGTGAGCGGTCCGGGGTTGGTGATCCAGGGAGACTGGACACCGCGCCGTTTCGCCGACGCGATCGAAGTGGCCCGGAAGCACGCCTCCTCGATCGAGTGCCGGTGCGAGAACCTGGAGGAACTCCAGCGTTTTCTGCTGGCGCGGCGTGATTTCCTCCTGCGCCTGCTCGAGAACCCCAACCTGCTGGAGCACGACACCTTCACCGACAGCCTCTGGGCCGTCTTCCACCTCACCGACGAACTGGCTCATCGCACGGACCTGAGGGCGCTCCCGGACACGGATGTACAGCACCTCGCTGGCGACATTGACCGCGCCTACAAGTGCATCGTGGCCGAGTGGCTGGCATACATGCGGAACTTGAAGCGGGACTACCCCTACCTCTTCTCATTGGCTCTGCGTACAAATCCGTTCGACCCCGCGGCCCGGGTGGAAGTCGGGCCCCCGCGTGCGCCGCAAACCGCCGCCAGCGCGGTCACTCTGAGCACGGGTGGGAAGCCCGGCTGAGTAGTTGAAGTAGTCGGTTGCGCTTAGTTATCTCAAGGAGGTGACGGGTTCCGCTGGCCATTCGCACGCTCTTGATCTTGCGCATGTGGGCGATGAACTGCACCACGCTCATCTGGCGCAGTGGGCCGGCCTTACCCATGCGGCGCTCCAGTTCGCTGTGCAGCACCAGGGCAAGGAAGGCCACGAAGAGTCTTCCGACTACAGAGCGGTCATTACCGGTGCGTAGGCGGTGCTGGCCGTCCTCGTTCTTGAGGGTGTCCAGCAGCTTCTCGATACGGTCGCGACCGCGGGAGCGAGCGAGGACCTCTTCGCGAGGGCAGTCGCGGGCGTTGGTCAAGACCAGCGGGAAGCCCATGCGGGAGGCGGCCAGGGCAACAGCGCGGGCATTCCGCTCGATACGGAAGCGCTCGCCGGCGGCGCGGACGGCGAGGCAGGAGCGCAGAGCGCCAGCGTTCTCGTTGAGCCACTCCCCGGCGTCGCGGCGCGAGAGCAGGGTTTCGTCGGCAGCCTTGGCCTCCAGGGCGAACACCGCGGTTTCGAGTCTGGTCATGGATTCAATCTGGCGCGCCGGTTCGAAGAACAGGTGCGCATCCAGTTCGCGCGAATGGCCCCGAGTGCCATTCACCCGCCAGACGTCCCGGACGTGGCGCATGACCCGCTCGTGGAACGGGAACGAGTGCTTGGGCGAGTTCAGTGCCGACCTGTAGCGACGGACCAACTTGACGGCTTGCGCGACGGAGAACGGCACTCCGAGGGTGAAGCCTATGTTCTCCTCGAGCATGGTTCTCAGGTTGGTTTGGCTGTAGAACCCGCGGTCCAGCGAGTCGTTGAAGCGCTCCAGCCCCAGGTCTTTGAGCATCGCGCCGGTCCGTTTCAGGGTGGACACGTCCGGGATGCTGCCCGGCAGCGGGCGGTACCACAGCGGCGTGCCGCTGCGGCTGTCGCGGACCAGAGCCAGGTTGATCTGCGGCAGGTTTTCGCCGTCGCGGTTGTAGCCGTATTCGGCCAGTTCCAGGTCGCGGGCGTAGGTGGAGATCGAGGTAATGTCGTAGATCAGTGCCTCGGGTTTGCCTGCGGCGGCAATCCAGCCGCGGAAGAAGGACCCCTGCTTCGCCGGATCGGCCCCGGCCCCCGCGATCAGCCCGTAGACGCGGTCGGTCTGCAGCAGTTCACCGCGCATCGCCACCGGAACCTCACGCTCGTCCAGCCAGTCTCCGGCCAGGTACACCGCACCCCCTTTGGCCGCCTGGTGCAGCGCCAACCCCAGCAGCACCAGGCCGTCTTCGACTCCGAAGGCCTCTTCCACCAGCGCCGCCAGGCCGATCTCCCGGGCCAGATGGAGAAGCACGTACGCATCTCCCACAATGCTGACGCCGACCGGGGCGTCACCTCCCGGCGCTATCTCCTGCCCTCCGCCCACCGGCGCTCGTAGCCACGCCTCGATGTCTTCGCCGACAGCGAGACGGCGCTTCAGTTCGGCCAGTTCCACCGCCGCTCCGCGGTGCAAAGCGTAGCCCTTGGACAAAACCAGACGCTCCCCGGAGGCTTCCAGCCGACCCAGGTAGGCGCGCCTCTGCACCGATCGCCCTCTGACCGCATCCCACACGCTCCTGGCCAGATGCACATACACGAACTGGCCCCCCCTCTTCCGCTGGTTCCGCTGCATCTGTAGATAGCTCATCGAGTGACTCCTGTACGACCGCCTCACATCCCATATGGTAGCTATTCAGGCAAATCTACCCATCACGCACGATCTCCTGCTGAAAAAGGGAGGCGGCTACCGACTAGCCTGCCTTATTCATGAGGGGGGTATCCACTTGGCGCAACCGACCGTCACAGGTAGCGTAGGGAGGTTGGACACGGGCGCAAGTCAGCTCCGTAGGGGTTCGCTTGTCTGAGAACCGCAGAGGGTCGAGGGCCTGCCCGCCGTGGTGGGTCGATAG
>CAILKC010000788.1 GCA_903834675.1 uncultured Victivallales bacterium
CACGGGCGAGTGAAACACCACGCCGCAACTGCACACGTAGGTCTGGCGCGTGTATTCGGTAGCCTTCGGTGGAACCGGCGGTGTCGTGGTGCCGGCAGCCGGCACGGTAGGCTCGTCGAATGGGTTGGGGCGGCGCGGGGTGGGGATGGGGTTGGTAGGCGCGGGCGGCGGCGTGGTGCTACCCTGTGGCAGGATTGCCACAGGGTCCTTTGCCTTACCTGAGAGCATCCTCTTGCGCGCCTCTTCGGCGAACATGGGCTCGATCTCGACCGCGATGCACGCCTTCTGGCTCGCGGTGAGGTCACGTCGGCGCAGGTTCGCCGCGATCACGAATGCCACCGGGCTGTCGCCGGTGAACTGCTTGGTCGTCGGCGCCACCCCGGCCAGCGCGCAGGCACGCATACGGTTCCGCCCGTCCAACAGCACGTCGCCGAGCATGGTCAGCGGCTGCAACAGCCCGTTGGCCTTGATGTCGGCGGCCAGGGCGAACAACTCGTCGTCCGACATGATCGGGAAGAGTTCTGCTGCGGGGTGGACCTTCACGAGGTATGCCTTTCCGGCGCCGCGGCACGTTCTACCGCACCGCGCCGGAGGGCGAGGCGGCGCCCGCGGTATCGAAGATGCTGGAGTCCGCCACCGCGGCAGAGCGAGTCCGGGCGCGGGCGCTGTGGCGGCGGATCATCGGCACGGACAACATCGAGTTCGTGGACCGGCTGTTCGCCGAGGGCGCCGAGAGGTGGGGCCGCTGGCAGGACCAGTGGGCTACCATCGTCGAGGGCCAGGGGCACACGCTCGGCACGACGCTGCACGAGGCCGTACACGCGGCCATGGAGCTATTCCTGACGCCACAGGAAGCCCAGCAGTTGCGCCGCTCGAAGATGAGCGCGATAGATGACACCAGCCGCAAGGCCGAGGAAGCGCTGGCCAATGGGTTCCTCGCCTACGTTGAGGCCCGCGCCAAGGGCAAGAGCGTGGTCGCGGCGGTGCGCAAGGCCGAGATGGGACAGGCCGTGCGGAACCTGCTGGAGAAGCTTTACCAGGCGCTGGTGCGGCTGTTCCACGTCAACCAGATGACCGGCAAGACGGGGATGGCCGAGGTCGAGGGGTTCTATGAGAACCTGCTCAACGGGTACTACCGCAAGCAGGGCGAGGCGCTGGCGGCGGGGCAGACGGCGACGCAAGGGCAGCAGGCTGAGGCGTACCGGGCAGCGCAAGGAGACTCGCTGGCAGAGGCTCAGGACCTCGTGACCTCGATGCGCTACGCCCGTGGTTCAGATCAGGCCAAAGCGGCAGCAGAAGCATTTCTGAACAAGCCGCTGGTGAACCGTGACAGCGGGATCACGGCAACGGTGTCGGGCGGCGCTCTGGGAAAGATGTTCAGCGAGAGTTCGGTCCCAAGGTCCGTGTCGCCGCAGGCCCATGCACAAGCTGTGGCGAACCTGGACAAACTGTTCCCAATGGCAATCAAGAGTCAGCAGCGTGAAGACCGCGAGTCCGACCCAACCATCAGGGCTATTCACCACTTTGAGTGCCCTATGCCTTTCGATGGCGAGGCTCTGATGGTGAAGATCATGGCGAAGGAGTACACCTACGCGAAGGATGGAACCAGGCTGTACTTGGTACAGGCTGTAGAAATAGAGAAGCCCGCGTCCAACCGAGAGGCTCCGACCTCGTCTGAGACCACGTCGGCCACCGTCCCACTAGCGGGCTTCGATGGGAAGATACAGGCGCTGGTGGATGCTGTCAAGGCGGGGATTGCCGAGCACGGACCGCAGGAACCGCGCTACCGCACCGCGGCGCAGGCTGCGGCCACGGAACAGGAAGCGGCGGTGGAGCGCACCCTGGCTGAGCACTTCGACGGCGCCCGCGGCTGGGTCGGCGACTTCTTAGAGATGCGCCAGAAGCCCGACGCGAACGCGCGGCCTGACATCAGCAAGTTCGACGTGCTGCTGCGCACCATCGCGAACTACGCGAAGAAGGTCCCGGCGCTGAAGTTGATCTTCCAGGCCGCGCAGGACTTCGCCACCAACCGCCACCTGTACGGCGAGCGTATCTTCGGCGCGGGGGAAATGCTGATCGGCGACCTGGCCGAGTTCGCCAAGAAGAACGCCGCGGCCTGGAAGGGCAAGGTTCAGCCCTACCTGTGGGAACAGGACCTGAACGCGGCCGGCCCGCGGGTCGAACAAGAGGGCGACGTGTGGGTGATCTACAGCGCGGCGAACGAGCGCCTGGGGCAAGCGACCAGCGAAGAGCAGGTGCGTGCCGATTTGGAGACGTTGCCAAAGATGGGCACTATTCGTTGTCATCCATGCGCCACATAGCGCGCTGCCATGCCTCAAGGATCGGCCTTACCCGCGTCATCTCGACCTTGACACGCACCGAGTGGCCCGTGTATTCCATAAGCGGCTGCCCGCAGGCAAG
>CAILKC010000789.1 GCA_903834675.1 uncultured Victivallales bacterium
GCCGCTACCGTGAACGGTGGTGTCCGGGTCATGCGTGTCTTGTCCGAGCTGCGCGGTCGCGCCAGCAACATCACGATCACTAGCACCAACGTCACAATGACGGCTCCGAGGCAGACGTAGATCCACAACTGCAGACGCTTGGGTTGAGGCTGACGGGGGTCGTTTGGCTGGTCGATCTTCCGCGGCGGGGGTGTAGTGTTCGCCAATACGATGGCCTCTTTCGTGCCCTGCTTCGCCATCATGTCGGTGATCGTTTGGTCTGCCGTCGTGTCTATACGGCGCGTCTCGATGACCACCGCATTGCCGACGGGGTCCAACACCACGGTACCCCGGACCGCCAGCCGCGAATCCTTCCTCGGGTTGTCTTCCGAGTACTGTACTTTGACCGTGCTTCCGTCCTCGCCTTGCAGCGTGTAGCTCCCGACTACGGGAGGCTTTGGCTCCACAATCGCACTCACCGTACCCAGGGTCTGTATCTTGTTGATATCGTGAGTTGTCGCGTTTTGGACAAGCTCACTCACCAGCACCGTCTTCCAGCCATCTGCGCCGGTACCGGCCCCAGGGGTGGGCCTGGGCTCCTGGCCGCGCAGCCCCGGAAGCGCCAGGCCGACCAGCAGCGCCGCAAGCTTTGCACACGATCCAAGACCCCGCCAGTGTGTTCTCATGCCGTCTCTCCATGTTCAACTCTTGCCATGGACACTACACCTTCGATGGTTGCCGCCGACACAGACCTGGTCACTCCATACGTTCCACGACCTTAAGGGGGGCTTACGTCTTTCGCACGGCTGAATTCCGTCTCCAGATGTATGACACCGCTGACCACCATCAAGTACTTGGCATCCGTGCCGACCTTGACAACGCCCAGCCTTCCAGTGTTCTCGTCGTACTCTCGGGCGGGAGAAACGAGCGCGCTTTCAACCCGAAACACGTCCGGCGCTTTCGAGTCCCTCACGGCGGCAGTGCCAGTGTCCCACTTCTCACGCTTGTAAGCCTCCATGAGAAACTCACCCGCAGTAGCGTACTTGCTCTCATGGACAGTTGAGAGCGCCTTGTTCACCTTCAGCCGGTAGAGGCTCTCGCCGGGGGCGCGCACGCGGTCGAGTTTGATGATCGCGAGGCGTTTTAGTTCCGTGCCCTGCGTGGCCTCCGGCCCGCCATGTTTGGGGAGAAGCATCACGGCATTCTCCAGTGCGGGAAGAAGCGTGTCAGGGAGCCATGTATACAAGCACTTCCTATCTTCGGGCCTGGCATTGCTGAAGAACTTCTCCAGATCCTGGCCATTGAGGAATTCCGCCAGCAGGCCAACCACAAACTCGTAATCCCGCTCCTTTTCCAGTGCCTCAAACTCAGAGACCACTCTCAGGTTCAGGACTTCATCCATCCGCTCGCGGCCCTGCTTGTCCGCGCGCGCGCTCGCCGACCCTTTCTTGAACCATTCGGAACGCTTGCCGTCCAGCCATGCCTGGATGCTCGGGGTTGGCGTATCGGTCACCAG
The DNA here is from genome assembly GCA_903834675.1 of uncultured Victivallales bacterium. The sequence goes on from CAILKC010000789.1 coordinate 1,496, forward strand.
TAGGCGCACGATGCGGTCCTTGCCGAACTTCACCAGCACCGCGTAGCAGTATGGGTCGCTTGGTGTTCTTGCCGGCAAGAGCACGATGTCCTTGAGTGCGAGTCCTCGCGGGCTGCTGGAGGCGCGAACCTCGGGCTCGCCTTGGGGGCTACCGCCTGTGTCAGGGGTACCGGCACCGGTCTGGTCTGGTTCAAGAAACGCCCTCAGCACAAACTCCGGATCTACCCGCACCCCGAACCCGTAGTCCTTGGTCTCCAACGGAAACACGAGCCTGGCCTCAGGCGACATCGTGGCCGGGGCTCCCGGCTGCCCAGCCTGGAATACCGGGCTCATCGGTTCACCACCATGTCGACCGGCAAACTGCTTATCGGTCTTCTGCAAGTAATCCACCAGCCTCTCTCCGACGTCCTGGCCCTTCGAAGGGAGCGACTTGGGGCCGGGCGGAGTCTTGTCAGCGTCCCCGTCCCAAGTCGTGTCGACATCTCCCAGCGTGCTGATGAAGGTCGTGAGAACGCCGATCCGGCGGCAGCGTCCCAAGGCCACGAGTGAGCGCGGTAAAGCGCCCCCCGGGAAGGGCGTCTTCAGGATGGCCTGGTAGTCTTTTTCGACGGTGCTTGCACTGAAGGCGCCATTGAGAATGGCCCGACAGCGCAGAAAAGCACTCCTCTTCTTGCTGTCCGCTGACGCCGCGCTCGGGACCTCCGTGCGGTTGAACGCGGCTACCGCGAAGCCCGGTCTCAGCCTCTTCCGCCCCGCCAGGACCACCCGTTCCTGCATGGTTACTTCGACGGGCGTCTCCCCCGCCGTGGGCGGCGCGTGCAGGAGCCATTCTACAACCAGCCCCTGTATGGCGTCACGACGCTTCTTCTCTGCCTTCAGCTCCCCAAGCCGTTTCTCCGCCTCTTCATTCCGGTTCAGGAGGCCATCCAACTCACCGATCTTTCCGGCATCCTTGGTTGCCATGTCGTCCAGCCAGTTGGGTTTTGGCGTTGCCGTCTCCTCCACCAGCCCGTTGGGGCGCTGCTTCTGCAGGCGCTTCAATTCATCGATCACCGTGAGGTCACTCTCATCGGCGATGAAGTTGTTAGCCAAAGTGTACTGGATGAGAAACATCGAGGCTTTGGCGGGATCGTAGCCGAGCCTCTCGTCAAGGACGACCTCATTCTGTTTGTCGGGGCTCAGCTTGTCGAACGCCGTGCGCCACTGCCCGTAGAACTCGCGGGCTTTGCGGTCCTCCCCGCTACGGACGCAGAGCTGAGCCTGACTCCAGAGCTGGACCATATCCACCTCCGCGATCCGCCCCGGATCTCCAGCCACGTATCGCCGGTATTCGTCGAGATCATCCGAACCTGAGTCTGAACTGCCTCCCTTCGCCTGGCGCACGATCTTGTCAAACCAGGCCAGCATCAAGGTGGCTTTCACCTCCTCCATCGTCTGCTGATCAAGGGACCCGTCCCGCAACTGGGTCAACGCCTTCCCCGCTTTGGCAAACTGCATCTTCCGGATCTCTTCCTGCACCTGCGCCAACCTGGCTTTGTCAGCCGCTTCCTGCTTCGCCCTGCACGTGGCAAGCAGCTCCTTCTTAAACTCGGGAATGCTCGCCGCCATGGCTTCGCGGCACCGCTTTACCTCGTCCCCTAAAGCTACGCCCTTCGCCTCCACTCCCTTCAACTCGTCAACGTACTTCTGCAGCGCTGGACCCACTTCCCGGTCCACGAAGTGACTAGCCTCTTCCATCCCGCCCTTCTCGAAGCGGACCGCCAACTCACTCGTCTGCTCTTTCTTGGCTGCCGCGAATCCGGCCTCCACGGACTTCATCTGCGCGGTCACGTGCTGCGAGAGGTCCCGCCGCGTGCCGTTGACCACCGTTAAGAGCCCCATGGCGGGTACCTCGACCTGAAAACGACAGGTCGCGGCCAAGTCAGAGCACCGCGTCGGCACCGAAAGGACGACGGAATGGTCCAGAGAGGAGCGCAGGCGGTTGCGTTCGTCACCCAGCGCGGTGAGCTCACTCTGCTTGCCGAAGCCGAACCAGCCCGTGCTCGTGGAAAGTGGGTAGACGCTCCCGCCAGTCGCCCTGCAGGCATCGAGCAACACCTTGCTCCCCGCTGTATTGTCTTGTCCAACCAGCCAGCAATTGACTGCCAAACCTCCCATAAGCGGGGAGAAGGTTTCCTGCCGCTCTGTGACGAGTAGCAGCAAGCTCTTGGCGGCGTAGGAGGCGCCGGAAAAAGCGCTCCCGATGCTGGCCACGACCTTGCCGGTCGAGGTCAGCCTGCGGGTGCTGGTCAACGCCTTCCCGAAACTCTCCCAGGCCTGTTGGGCACTGCTGACCTTGACCAGCCGCTTGGGCAGGTCTGGTACATAAAAATCCTCGGCTGGCGCATGGAAATCTACACTTCCCTGGGGCGCGCCCTGCCAGACACTCCTGAACTCGTCCCCAAACATGATGAACTCGCCGTGCCGCTTGACCGCTAAAGACGACACGTCGCCGCTTGGTAACTGCTCAGGTACTGGAAAGGCCCCAGGTTTCGTCTCTGGCCTGCCGAATGCCTGCCGTGGACGGGTGGTCGCTCTGACGTGCAGGTTTTCCTCGTCCGCCGACTGGATTCATGCGCCCTGCCCCTTTACAGTATAC
>CAILKC010000790.1 GCA_903834675.1 uncultured Victivallales bacterium
GGATACGGCGGGGACCGCCGGCTCCAGGGATGGGGATACGGCGGGGACCGCCGGCTCCAGGGATGGGGATACGGCGGGGACCGCCGGCTCCAGGGATGGGGATACGGCGGGGACCGCCGGCTCCAGGGATGGGGATACGGCGGGGACCGCCGACTCCAGGGATGGGGATACGCCGGGAACCTGCCGACCTGACGGCGGAGGGCGCGCCAAACCTCATCTGTGGGTGTAGGCTATGGCGTTGTGGCGGTCATTCACTCTGCAGGATGCACGCAAGGAGAGGTCGAAGGATGAGTTCGAGCACGACGCTGAAGCCGGGCATTGACTGGGTGGGGTTCGTGGACTGGAATGTCCGTGATTTTCATGGCTACAGCACGGATCGAGGGGCGACTTACAACGCCTACCTGGTGCAGGATGAGCAGACGGCGGTGATCGACACGGTGAAGGCGCCTTACGTCGAGCACCTGGTCCGCAATCTCACCGCCAAGACCGACCTGGCCAAGATCGACTACGTGGTCTGCAACCATGCCGAGCCCGATCACTCAAGTGGCTTCCCGGCACTGCTGCGGCTGCTACCGCGCGCCCAGGTCATCTGCAACGCCAAGTGCAAGGCCGTGATGTCCGAGTACTACGATACCAAGGACTGGGCCTTCAAGGTGGTCAGCAACGGCGAGACCCTGCGGCTGGGTCGGCGCTCGCTGACCTTCGTGGATACGCCGATGGTGCATTGGCCGGAGTCCATGGTGACCTATGTGGCCGAGGAGAAGCTGCTCTTCAGCATGGACGCATTTGGCCAGCACTTTTCGTCTTCGCTGCGTTTCGACGATGAGAATCCCCTCTGCACCACCCTGGAGGAGGCCCGCATCTATTTTGCCAACATTGTGGCGCCCTACGCGGCGCGGGTGGTCAAGACCGTGGAGGAGTTGGCTGGCACCCCGGTGGAGATGATCGCCCCCAGCCACGGGGTGATCTGGCGCCGTCACGCGGCGGAGATTCTGAAGGCCTACCGCAACTGGTCGCAGTGCAAGCCGAAGGCGAAGGTCATCGTGGTCTACGACACCATGTGGGGCAGCACGGAAGCGCTGGCGCAGGCCATCTACGAGGGCGCCTGCCGGCCGGGGGTCGAGGCCAAGATCCTCAATCTGCGACAGAATAATCTGACCCGGGTCGCCACGGAAATTCTGGATTGCGCCGCGGTGGCCTTCGGTTCCGCCACCCTCAACCAAGGCATGCTGCCCACCGTCGCGGCGGCGGTGAATTACCTGACGGGGCTGCGCTTTACGAACCGCGTCGCCTTCGCTTTCGGCTCCTACGGCTGGGGCAAAGGTGGGTCGGAGGCCGTGGACGAGGCCCTGAAGGCGATGAAGTGGGAGGTCGTCCGCGCGCCTCTCAAAGCCAAGTTTAAGCCCAAGGATGCCTGTCTGGCGGAGTGTCGGGAGGCGGGCGGGCTGCTGGCCGAGAGGGCGCTGGCCCAGGCCGCGGCGGCCGGCTACGAACCCTTGGTGACGGATTGAGAAGTGCCTATCTATGACCAGGAACCGTGACCGAGAAGACGGCCCCGAGAGTCGGCGTTCCGTGGGCTGGATCAAGGCGCAGACCATCCGACTGGCCGATGAGGCCAACCCGCTGCCGCTGGAGATTGGCGGCGCCATTGCCCCGGTCGACGTCGAGTACGAGACCTATGGCACGCTGAGCCCGGCCAAGGACAACGTTGTCCTCGTGTGTCACGCTCTCAGCGGCGATGCGCATGTGGCCGGCTGGGACCCTGACGCCGAGGCCAGCGGTCGCACTTGGCGGCAGCGCAAGCCCGGCTGGTGGGACGCGGTGGTCGGCCCGGGCAAGGCGCTCGACACGCGGCGGTACTTCGTGGTCTGCTCGAACGTTCTGGGCGGCTGTTACGGCACCACGGGCCCGTCCAGCCTCAACCCCGCCACCGGCAAGCCCTACGGCCTCGATTTTCCGATGGTGACCGTGTCCGACTGGGTGCAGTTACAGGCGCGGTTGCTGGACGCTCTGGGCATTCATGATATCTACGCCGTGCTGGGCGGCTCGCTGGGCGGCCAACAGGTCATCGAGTGGGCCCTGGCGTTTCCGGAGCGCGTCCGCAAGTGCATCGTGCTGGCGGCCAGCGCCCGGCTTTCAGCGCAGGGGCTGGGCTTCAACGCCGTCGGTCGCCACGCCGTGATCCACGACCCGGACTTCCGCGAGGGGGCCTACTACGGCCATGCGACGCCGGACGACGGCCTGGCGGCCGCCCGCATGCTGGCCCACATCACCTATCTGTCCGGCAAGGGCATGGACGACAAGTTCGGCCGCCGGATTCAGGACGGCGCCCAGGTTCGCAGCGGCTTCAACATCGAGTTTCAGGTCGAGAGCTACCTGGACTACCAGGGTCGGGCCTTCGTCGAGCGTTTTGATGCGAACAGCTATCTGTACATCACCCGGGCGATGGACTACTACGATGCCGCCCTGCGCTGGGGCGACGGCGATCTGGTGAAGGCCTGTTCCCGCATTCGTTCCCAGGTCCTGGTGGTGTCCTTTTCCAGTGACTGGCTGTATCCGCCGGAGGAGTGTCGCCAGTTCAGCATGGCGCTGATGCGCAACCGCATTCCGGTGAACTATCTCAACATTCGTTCCGACTATGGCCACGATGCTTTTCTGGTCGAGGCGGAGACGGTGGAGCGGCTGATCAAGGGCTTCCTCTCCACCGCGCCGGCCGAGACGGGGGCGGGCCGTGGCGCC
>CAILKC010000791.1 GCA_903834675.1 uncultured Victivallales bacterium
CTGTCCCAACGGATTTGGGACCTACGGCAGAACCGTCGAGACTTAACAGCATTGGGGCTCCCACTGGCGTTCCACCCGATAGCGGCGACGAGCGTTCCGTGGGGTTTTGGGGTCTATCTCGCCCTTTCAGGGCTCGGGCCCATGGAACCTGCCCACCCAGCCCGCTGGGCTGGGCTGAGGGATTGCCGCACCTTCGGCGCTGATGCGAGCATGCTTACCCAGCGCGCTGGGCTGGGCTGAGGGATTGCCGCACCTTTGGCGCTGAGACGGGGGGCCGCGCCTCCTCGCCCAGCAGGCGCGGGCGGTCGAGGCCGACCGCATCTCGTGCGCCTTCGGGCGCGTTTGCGTAGCAGGGTGCGAGTCCCTGCCGGAGACACTCTGCGCTCCGTACTGAACTGTAACTGCGTGGCCGTGATGCCAGGTGGGGAGCAACAGGAAAGGAACTTCCGGGCCGTAGGTTGACGAACCCGTTTCGGTCAGGTGCTGCGGTGAGACTTCGAGAACTGCGCGAAACCCATACCCGCGTGGAGGAATGACACTTCCGCAAGAAGGTCGAAGCGCGGGAAGCCTGTCGGGCGAAGAGGCAGAGAACAGAAAGCTGCGGCAGGGCGGCACCGGATGGCTGGGGACAGCACGGAAGGAAACGCAGATGCGTGAAGAAGGGAGATCCCGCCGGGGGTCGAGACCCGGCGGGAAGTCAGAGCCCGCATAGTAGCGGTGAAGCGCCGTAACGGGCGTGGAGCGAAGGCGGGGCAGGAAGATGGATGCGTGATGACCAACCCGCCAGAACAGAGCCCCCCGACAGTGGCGGCAACGCCTGCACAAGGGAGAGAGGTCCCGTCCCGCTGGGACTGGACCGAACCGGCGGTTTGGACAGAACGCATGCTGACGGCTCTGGACAACGGAGTGAAAGGAGGCAAGTGGTTCAGTCTGATTGACAAGGTATGGCATCCGGCGAACCTGGAAGCGGCCTGGCGGAATGTGCAGGCCAACGGGGGCGCTGGGGGAGTGGACCACCAGACGGTGGCGCGGTTCGGCCGTCATCTGACTCAGGAACTGGCGAGTCTGGGCGCGGCGCTGCGGGAGAACCGCTATTGCCCCCACGGGGTACGGCGGGTCTACATCCCGAAGCCGGGCAGTCCGGAGTTACGCCCGCTGGGCATTCCGACGATCCGCGACCGCGTGGCACAGGCGGCACTGCGGCAGGTCATAGAGCCGATCTTCGAGGCGACCTTCGCCCCCACCAGTTTCGGCTTCCGGCCGGGACGGGGCTGCAAGGCGGCTCTGCGAGAGGTCGTGCGCCTGCTGGACGCGGGGCACCTGTACATCGTCGATGTGGATATCCGCAAGTACTTCGACACTATTCCGCATGAGCCATTGATGGCTCGCGTGGAGGAACAGATCGCCGACGGCCGCGTGCTGACGCTGCTGCGGCAGTTCCTGGTGCAGGGCGTGATGGAACAAGGGCAGTACACGGAGTCGGTGGCGGGCACCCCCCAAGGCGGAGTGATCAGCCCCCTGCTCGCGAACGTGTACCTCAACCCGCTGGATCATCTGCTCATCGCCCAGGGCTACGCGGCGGTGCGATACGCTGACGACATGGTGATCCTGTGCCGGACCCGCGCGGAGGCTGAGGCGGCTCTGGAGCTGCTCGGCCAGTGGCTGACAGTCGCCGGTCTGGAGCTGCACCCGGAGAAGACCCGGATCGTCGACCTGACGCAGGCCGGGGCCTTCTTCGACTTTCTCGGTTACCGGTTCAAGCGCACGACGCAGCGGATCCTGCGGTTTCCCCGCCCCAAGAGCGTGGCCAAACTGCGGGATACGGTCCGACCGCTGACCCGGCGCACCAACGGCCGCTCCCTGACCGAGACCATCGATCGTCTCAATCCGGTACTTCGCGGGTGGTTTCAGTACTTCCAACACTCCTGCTCCAATGTCTTCCCCAAACTCGATGGCTGGGTCCGCATGCGTCTGCGCTCTATCCTGCGCAAGCGACAGCATCGACAAGGACGAGGGCGTGGCCTTGATCACCGGCGCTGGCCCAATGCCTTCTTTGCGACCCATGGGCTGTTCTCACTTACCGCAGCCCATGCCGACGCCTGTCAGTCCGCTCGGCGGTAAACCATCAAC
>CAILKC010000792.1 GCA_903834675.1 uncultured Victivallales bacterium
CCCCGCAACCCGCCGCCTGCGACCGCGCCGCCCGCGGTCGGCAGGGAGGCCGGGCCGCGCCCCGAGCCCGCCCGCGCCGAGAACCGCGACAGCGGCGCCGACCGCCGTCCAGACCGGCGGCGGACCTCCGACCGGCGGCGCGAGGGCGGCGACGGCTCTGACGCCTCCCCGAGACGCCCGCCGCGGCAGTCTAAAGCCCTGCCCGACATGAGCGGCTGGACGCCCCCGCCACCCGTACGTCGCGACGACGAAGAGGTCTGCTTCCAGGATCTCGACCTGAACCCGCGCATCCTGCGCGCCCTGCTCGACGACCTGCACTTCAAGGTCTGTACCCCGATCCAGGGCCTGGCTCTGCCCTTCGCTCTGAAAGACGCCGACCTCGCCGGCCAGGCACAGACCGGCACCGGCAAGACGGCGGCCTACATCATCACCATTTTGCAGCGCTTCCTTGCCGACAGCACCCCCCGCAATGCCAACCAGCCCATGGCCCTGGTGCTGGCTCCCACCCGCGAGCTGGCCGACCAGGTGGAGAAAGATGCCCGTGGCCTCGGCGCCTATTGCGGTTTTCGCACCCTGGCCGTCTTCGGCGGAGTGAGCTACGACCACCAGCGTGACCACATGGCGACCGGCCTCGATCTGGTCGCCGCTACCCCCGGGCGACTCATCGATTACCTGCGCCAGGATGAGATTGACCTGTCCCGCGTCAGCGTTCTGGTCATCGATGAGGCCGACCGCATGCTCGACATGGGCTTCATCCCGGATGTCCGCCGCATCGTCGCCCGCGTGCCCGCCGCCAACCAGCGGCAGACGCTGCTGTTCAGCGCCACTCTGTCGCCCGACATCCTGAGGCTGGCCCAAGGCTGGATGCGACCCAATCCGGTAACGGTTGAGGTCGACCCGGACAACATCGTGGCAGAAGGCATCGAGGAACGGGTGTATGCCGTCTCCAGCCAGGACAAGCTGCCGCTGCTGCTGTGGATCCTGAGCCATGAAGAGGCGCCGCGCGTCCTCATCTTCCGTAATCGCCGCCGGGATGTCGAGGAACTCTACGCCGACTTGCGGCGCTACGGCGTGCCTTCCGAAATGCTCAGCGGCGACGTGCCGCAGAACCGCCGCATGAAGGTCCTCGAGCAGTTCCGTCGGGGTGAGATTCCCGTGGTGGTTGCCACCGACGTCGCTGGCCGCGGCATTCACATCGAGAGCGTCAGCCACGTCATCAACTATGACTTTCCTTTCGAGGCCCCGGACTATGTGCATCGCATCGGGCGCACGGGCCGGGCCGGCAAGAAAGGGCAGGCCGTCAGCTTCGCTGGCGAAGACTGCGCCTTTGTGGTGCCCGAGATTGAAGCCTACATCGAGAGGTCCTTGCCGGTCATCCACCCGACGGACGAGATGTTGGTTCTGCCCCCCCCGCGCCCCTTGGCGCCCTCGGCCGGCTACGGGTCTGACGAGCGGGCCTCCCATCCCAGTCACCCCCGGCGTCGTGAGGGCGGCCCCCCGCGCCGCGGTGGCCCACCCGGCGGGCGCCGCTCCGGCCCGCCCCGGCGCCCCGGCTCCGCCCCCCGCTCGCCCGGCCGCCGCTAGCCGTCGGCTAGCCGCGGACTTGCGCCGCCGGTGGCCGCTGGGGGTGGTGGGGAGTCGCCGTCTGTCGACGCGAATTCCCAGGCCGGGGGTGCTGACCGGGTGGCCGGCGTCGATCCGCGTGCGAGCCTGCTGCCCCAACTGGCAAACCCATCCTGGGGCTCTGAGCCACAGCCCCGTTGGGGCAGGGAAAATGCTCCTGGGTTGTAACCTGAGTAGTTACCCGGCAGTATTTCCGCCAAGGGCCCCGGTCAGAGATCTGGCGGCTGGATGCAGTCGGGCGTGATCAGTCGGGCTGGGTCCGGAAAGCCGGGCGGCAGGCCGGGCGCGGTGACCGGCTCGCCCGCTTCGAGCCGCGCCGCGACGGCGAGGTTCAAGGCCAGCAGCTGGGCCAGCAGGTCGGCTCGGGAATCAAAGCCGTAGGCCGCCAGCACCGCGGCATCGAGAGCCGCGTGGGCGTCCTTGAGCGGGTTCTTGCCGGGCAGTTCGAGGGTGCGGTAGAGGGCGCGCAGGCCGCCCTTGATCCTGGGCAACGCCTCGGCCCGGATTCTGCGGACCTCGCAACCCGCCGCGGCCACGGCCTCGATCTTGGCGATGGCGGAAAGAGGCGGCGCGGGGGCCTCTGAACTGAGCGCCCGGCAGCGGCGCTCTTTGGAGTGCGGCGGCTCGACGCCGCTTTCGGGGCCGCTGGCAGCGGGGGAGGTGCTGGCGGGGCTAGCACAAAGCGGTGTCAAGCCACCGCAGTCCAAAGCGACGGCGCCCCCGGCGGGGCGCGTCGTAGTGGAGATGCGCTCGGCCTCGAGCGCCGCGGGGGAGGTGCTGGCGGGGCTAGCACAAAGCGGTGTCAAGCCACCGCAGTCCAAAGCGACGGCGCCCCCGGCGGGGCGCGTCGCAGTGGAGATGCGCTCGGCCTCGAGCGCCACGGTGGAGGCCCACCGCATCTCCAGCGGACTGGCGGCGCCCGCCGCCCCCCACTGCGGCCAGGGAAAGGTGTCGAAGACGGACTCCGGCGTATAGCGGAAGTCGGATTTCAGCTTCGAGCACTTGGTGACGAACCACAGCCAGTGCAGCCCCGATTGCAGGATGCCGAAGCTGTAGTCGTCGGGGAAGGCGAAGCACTGGAGTGCGTCACCTGGCCGGATCGCGGTGGACACAAACGCAAGAATCGGGCGCTTGGTCACGCGGGAGCAGATAAGGTACCTTGGCAGCCCACCGAGCTTGCGGATCAGCTCCTTGCGGGAACGCCAGTGCATCCACCACTTATTGATCTGGTCGGCGTGGGCAGACTCGCCATCGTGCTCCTCTCCAGCACGTTTCTGAAGATCAGGCAATACCTTCTCCCGCAGCCAGTTGAAGGCGCCGCTGAACTCCTGTGTCGCCAGCAGGTCACGGTCTCCAAGGTCGATGACGTAACGTGACGGTATGCCGTCAGCGCCCAGCAACTCGCGCCCGATGAGGTACGGATGCACGACCTTGCCGGACGGTGGATCCGCCGTACGCATGGCTGCAGCTTGTGCGGGCGTGAGGAGGAACCCATCATGGCCGGGTGTTACTCCCTGGCAGACAAGAAGCTTATCCTGCCCGTAGCTAAGCTGCTGCGCCACACTCACATCGGTCTGATCCGACAGTGCCGAGTTGATGTGGGCACATTCGCGCAGATCGAGGTGGCAGTTCTTGGCGGCGGGGCCCTCGCCGGGCTTACGGCGGGCTGCGGCGAGCACAGCCTCGGTCTTGAACCAGAGCCGACGCCTGGCTGGCAGCAGGGCCGGGGCCTGCGTCTTGACCCAGTTGACGATGGAGACGTGGACATTGGCTTCGCCGGACCAGGGCAGGTTCTCCACCGCCTCGAGGATGGTGCCATCCTTGACGATGTGGTCCAGGCCGCCGACGCGGGACTGGTTGTTGCGGATGTTCTGCGTGCCGACCAGGCCAGCACGGCCGGCTAGCGAATCGGCGGCCGTGCAGGGTGGCAGGTGCTCGTGCGCTCGCCGCAGCCAGTAAACGCAGTAGTCGGCCATGCCCGGCACCTCGGGATAGGCCGCGCGCAG